>NZ_JACJPL010000023.1 GCF_014696065.1 Leptolyngbya sp. FACHB-261
CAGGTGGTAGCAGCTAGCAGGGTGGGGATCATCAGCACGCCGAACCAGCCAATGTAGAGGCGGTTGTTGGTGGAGGTGACCCACTCGCAGAACTGGTCCCACACGCTCACGCTGCCGCGGCGCTCAAGGGTTGCAGTCATGATTGCTTATGTCCTCTAAGGGGAAGACGAATGTTTCGTTGTTTTATATAGATAACGGAATTCTTACGAAATATCAAGCTGTTTAACATTCTTTCTCAGCAAAAGAGACCTGACCGAGAAAGACAGAACTTAAGGGAATTCCAATTTAGACGAGCAGTGCTTTACCCATATGCTTCAGAATTAAAGATGACGTGATCGAGATGTATTGCCCGTGCAAGTAGCTTCTGCGACTAGTGGCCGTCAGCTGCGCTACGCCGTGTTGGGCTCGCGTCGGCCTAGCAATTACCTTTGGGCAGCGGTGATTACCCTGGGTGGTTTGGGCTTTCTGCTGTCTGGCCTGTCTAGTTATCTCCAGATCAATCTGCTACCGTTCGCCGAGCCAACCAAGCTGATTTTTATTCCGCAAGGGCTGGTGATGGGCCTGTACGGTGTAGCCGGTCTACTACTGGCCACCTATCTGTGGCTGGTTGTCCTATGGGATGTAGGAGGTGGCTACAACGAGTTTGACCGGGATAAAGGAGAAGTCAAAATCTTCCGCTGGGGCTTCCCTGGCAAGGACCGCCGGGTCGAGCTTACTCATCCCCTCTCAGACATTCAGTCTGTGCGAGTTGACATTCGAGAAGGTCTTAATCCACGGCGGGCTCTCTACCTAAAACTGCGCGGTAAGGGTGAAATCCCCCTGACTCGCGTTGGGCAACCGCTGGCCCTTTCTGAAATTGAGGACCAAGGTGCCGATTTAGCACGCTTTTTAGGAGTGCCTCTAGAAGGGCTGTAGGATCGAGTACTGACTGTAAGCGAAAAGCGCAACCGGCTTTGGCTGAGGCTGCAAGCCGGCACATCTGCAACTGAACACAGGGACTGAACGCATGCATAAACGGGTCCAATTCTGGCGACTAGCCGTTCCGCTGGTTGTCCTCCTGCTGACATTGAGTGCCTGTCAGGCCTCTCAATCGACTGCGCAGCCTGAGGCAACAGCTGGCGTAGCAGCTTCTCCCAGTGCTGCAGCAACAGGCCCCCTCTGTTCGACTCCGCCAGTCGCTCAGCATGCAAGCCTATTGCCCTGCCTCAATGGCAAGGCAACTGTCGAAATGAAAGTGAATGGCGGCACGATCACCGTTGACCTAGACGGGGCTCAAGCACCGATCACAGCTGGAAACTTTGTAGATCTAGTCAACAAGGGGTTCTACAATGGCCTGACGTTCCATCGGGTTGTGAAAGAACCTACGCCTTTTGTAGTGCAAGGCGGCGACCCAAATGGCAATGGCACCGGCAGCTACACAGATCCCACCACTTCTCAGACTCGTTACATTCCTTTAGAAATCCGTCCAGCGGAATCCAACGCTGAGAACCAGCCTCTGCCGGTCTACAGTCAGGTATTGGATCCAGCAAGTGGTTCTGGCCCCGCCCTGCGCCATATCCGAGGCGCGATTGCCATGGCTCGCTCCCAACAACCCAACTCTGCCTCTAGCCAGTTCTACTTCACCTTGGATGACCAGGGCTTCTTAGATGGCAGTTACGCTGTCTTCGGCTTTGTAACCCAGGGAATGGAAGTTGTTGACCGCATTAAGCAGGGGGACAAGATCGAGTCGGCGCAAGTCGTCAGTGGTCTGGAAAATCTCCAGTTGCCTGGAGGCGGTGCTGCCACCCCTGGGGCTACTTCGCCAACGGCCTCACCTAGCACTCCCTAAGCTGAGCCTGTTGCAGCAAATGTAGAGGCAACTTTGGGACTCAAGTCAGGAGGGAGCCCGACAAGCTCCTGCGAAGAAATCGTCGTGACTGGCCTAGGCATCGCTTGCGCACTAGGAGATAAAACTACCTCAGTGTGGTCTCGACTGCTCCTAGGAGAGTCTGGAATTGAGACGCAACCAGTCATAACTGGGCCAGGGCAAGCAAGAACTCTACCGCTAGCAAGTCTGATTAAACCCTCTAGTTCGGTGGCGGCTCTGGCCTTGCAGGTAGTGCAGCAAGCCCTTGCCGACGCTGAACTAGAGCCGCCCTTGGCCACCTGTGGTGTGGTTGTGGGCTCCAGTCGTGGCAATCAACGCATCTGGGAAACCCTGAGTAGCGGCCAACCACCTGACTTCACCCAGCATGCCTGGTTAGACTCTCTCCCTCACATGCCTGCCTTGAGCGTTGCAGGTTGGTTAGGTACAGGCGGGCCACTGCATGCGCCAATGGCAGCCTGTGCTACTGGCAACTGGGTGATTGCTCAAGCCGTGCAACTATTACAGACTGGACAGTGCCAACAAGTAATTGTTGCCGCCGCTGAGTTGCCTATTTCGCCGTTGACTGTGGCTGGTTTCTCGCAGATGGGAGTGCTAGCCTCGACTGGAGCCTATCCCTTTGATCAACAGCGCCAGGGCTTGGTTCTGGGCGAAGGGGCTGCAGCGTTAGTGATGGAAACGCAGGCATCTGCCCAAGCACGTCAGAAAAGAGGCTATGGCCGTGTGCTGGGCTTCGGCTTGAGTGCGGATGGCTATCACCGTAGCACCCCAAACCCCAATGGGCTGGCGGCAGCAACAGCTGTACGTCTTTGTCTCAAGACAGCCGGTTTACAGCCAGAAATGGTGAGTTATATCAATGCCCACGGCACCGGTACCTTACTGAATGACCAGACCGAAGCCCGGCTGATCGAACATCTTTTTCCTCCAGATGTCGCCGTCAGTTCAACTAAGGGGGCAACTGGACATACCTTAGGCGCATCGGGCTTAATCGAAGCAGTGTTCTGTCTGCTGGCGCTGAAAGACCAGACCTTACCTCCCTGTGTAGGTTTGCGAGAGCCTGCTTTTGACTTGAATTGGGTGAGAGTAGCAGGTTGCACTCCTGTAAAAGCTGCTCTCAGCTTCAGTTTCGGTTTTGGCGGGCAAAATGCTGTTGTGGCCTTTGGGGAGGTTTAAACCTTGCGGGCCCGAATCGTGGACGATGTGCTATTTCTACACCGAGAGGACGTTCCCCAATTTCAACGGGGTGGCCCAATTGTGCGCAACACCTTCTTTTGGGCACTGCGATCGATCGCAGGTCGCGCCACTACTAGTAAGGATTGGGAGTTCGAGTCAGAAGTCTGGCTAGCTTTGGCTCGAATGCTGCTTTCATTTGGCGAATCGGGCTATTTGGGCTTGAGAGAGACAACCCTAGAATTCTCAACCGAAGAAACTGGCATGATTCCTGAGGTCTTGCGCTCCGTCTCTAGCTTTAGCTGAGTTGCTTTTCTGACCCACTGACTCTGGCCATTGACCTTAAGGCGCTTTATGTAACAGTTTAGATTTCCTCACTGGGCACCGGCGGCTGAGCCGTGACCACAATCGGCTTCAGTTGCCCCTCCCGAAGCTCAGCAATCCCTAGAAAGCTGCCGTTTGCTTCGTGGACCCGCAAAGGTGTTCCGTCTGGTACTACCTCTGCTGCAACGGTGGCTGGTGGCAAGGCAATGATTTGTCCCCAAGCCCAACGACGGGCTGCATCAAACTCCAGGCTAATCGCTGTCAGGTGGCTCAATCCCTTTTCTACTGGTAGCAGACAGTCTTCGGTCGCCGCCAGTTGCTCAAAAGTTAGGCTGGTTGCCAAAGTAAAGCCACTGCTTCGGGTCCGTTGCAAGTGAGCTAGGGTGCCACCGGTGCCTAAGCGATGACCAAGATCGCGAGCAATCGAGCGAATATAAGTCCCTGGTCCACAGTCAATATCAAGATCGAGTTCAGGCAATGGTCCCGGTCGCCAACCCAGTACAGTGAGACGTTGAACGTTCACTGTGCGCGGGCTCACTTCCACCGTCTGCCCAGCGCGGGCAAGATCGTAGAGCCGTTTACCCTGCACTTGAATCGCACTGTATTGAGGGGGCACCTGTTGCAATGTGCCCTGAAAGGAGGGCAATACTGCCTCCACCTGAGCCAAAGTAAGGTGAGCCGCACTAGCACAGGGCAATTGGCTTCCCTCCAAATCATCTGTCGTTGTGGCTACACCCAAGCGGATTGTGGCTCGATAGGCCTTATCCGAGGGCAGAAAGCGCAACAGCCGAGTAGCCCGTCCAACAGCCAGGGGCAAAACCCCCGTAGCGGCCGGATCGAGAGTACCGGCATGACCCACCTGACGAGTCCCCAACAGACGGCGCACCCGTGCCACGCAATCGTGGGAGGTCAGCCCAGGAGGTTTATTAAGGTTTAGGAAACCGTGCACGGAGACAGTCCTTTCAAGAGCTTTTACAGAGCAGTACAAATGCTGCATCGAATCATCTTGGCAAAGGACAGCTCCGTTTTTTGTCAGAGCTCAAGATTTGCCTTATTTAAATTTTTAAATTTCAACCCAATTGAAGAGCAGTAACTTCAACAACTCTGCAACTTTGTGAGGTGAGTACCCCAGAATTTTGGGGAACTCTCTCTAACAAAGGTCCTTCCAGATCAGTAGATCCTGAGCCAGGATAGATGGTTAACCACGGGGAGGTGCAGCTATCAGACCAAGCCAGGCAGTTCAGCTGGGACGAGCTAGTTTATGAATTCATCTCATCAAGATTTTCCACATCAGAGCCCAGAGAGGGGCTCGCAACTCAGCAGCCCTCGCCGGTTGGTCATTGGAGATGTCCACGGTCATTATGGTGGTCTGCTTGCTCTACTCGATCTGCTACAACTGCAAGCCTCGGATCAGGTGTACTTTCTGGGAGACCTAATTGACCGAGGTCCGGCAAGTGCCCAGGTTGTAGAACTGGTGATGAGCCGAGGTTATACCTGTCTGCTAGGCAACCATGAGCAGATGTGTCTCAACGCTCTTTACGGTCGCCCGTTGTCAAACTCCTGGCAGGCCTGGTTAATGAGTGGCGGCAATGACACCCTCGATAGCTATGGTAGTAATGGCATTCCCCGGGACCATCTGGACTGGTTGAGAAACTTACCCCTGTATCTAGACCTAGATGATGTCTGGCTAGTGCATGCGGGTTTAGACCCGACCCGAGAAATTGAAGAGCAGTCTATCCAGGAGTTCTGCTGGATCCGAGAGGCATTCCATAGTTGCACTGCCCCCTACTTTCACGACAAACTGATTATCACTGGGCATACCATTACCTTTACACTGCCTGGTGTACAACCGGGCCAAATCGCTCAGGGACAAGGTTGGCTGGACATCGACACAGGGGCCTACCACCCCCGTAGCGGTTGGATGACAGCTCTAGACTTATCAACAGGCATCGTCTACCAAGTCAATGTCTTTCTGGAGCAACGCCGGAAACTACCGTTGAGTGAGTTGGTAGCAACCGTGGAGCCTAGCCGGATCGGTCGTCCCTTTCACCGCTCAGCTTTTAGGGGTTAATGCCCAACTGAATATAGAATTTCCCTCTCAGCACTGATAGTCAATGGAACTGGCTGTGGGAATATAAAGCGCAGTTGATCTGTGCGTATGGGAGTGTGAAGGGAATCATGACGCTGGCTCGCTGGATTGGTCTGATTGCCCTACTCACATCCGTTTTCATTCTTTGGCAAATTCGGCAAGTACTGCTGCTGCTGTTTGCAGCCGTGGTTCTAGCAACAGCGATTAACACGCTAGCAATGTGGCCGCAGAAGTGGGGCTTACCTCGTTTCCCAGCTTTGCTAGTAACGCTGGCTGGACTGGTTATTGTGGCCTTGGGCTTAGGAAATTTAGCTTTTCCACCCTTTGCTTCCCAATTGGCCGAGTTGCAAATGCTGCTGCCTTCTGGTCTGGCACGACTTGAGGGCCTAATCGAGAGAATGGAAACTCAAATTCCCTTTCTCTCCAGGGATACGCTGGACATTCAAAACTTTTTGCAGGGCGCTCAACCCATTGTGACCCGGGTTTTGGGTGGTGGGTTTACAGTCTTTTCTACTACGTTGGGAGTGTTGCTCAATGTGCTGCTGGTTCTGGTTCTAGCACTGATGCTGCTAGCCAATCCACGTTCCTATCGGCAGGCTTTTATCAGCTTATTTCCGTCGTTTTATCGACGTCGGATTGATACCATTCTTGACCGTTGTCAGCACGCTTTGCAGGGCTGGCTCAAAGGCATCTTGTTCAACATGTTCGTGATCACCTCGCTGAGCTTGATCGGCTTGCTGTTTTTAGGGGTTCGTTTGCCGTTAGCCAATGCAATTCTGGCAGGGCTATTAACGTTTATTCCTAATATTGGCCCAACGCTGAGCGTGATTCCGCCTGCGGTAGTGGCTTTGCTAGATGAACCCTGGAAAGCTGGAGCTGTGGTCGGGCTTTATGTTCTGATTCAACAGATAGAAAGCAACTTGCTTACGCCAGTGGTGATGGCCCAGCAGGTAGAGTTGCTGCCTGCTGTCACGCTGCTGGCTCAAGTGGTTTGTGCGGTCTTTTTTGGGTTTGGGGGTTTGCTGCTGGCATTGCCAATCACGGTAGTTTCCCAAGTCTGGCTACAAGAAGTGTTAGTTCGAGACGTGCTGGACAAGTGGCAAAAAGGCGATGACCGTCCAGTAGTTGAACTGACAAATAGCAGTACCGAAGCAGATGATTTAGCAGACAAACCAGATGGCAAACAAAAGGATTAAATGGGCAAAATTATTGAAGATTTCGAAGAGGATTTAACACCCTAATCACTAATCATTCTGTACTTTTCTGTACTTTAGGAATGGACAGTACCATCCGGCATTTGAGCACCGGTTAAATTAGCGCCCCGCAAATCTACATTGGGCATGTAGGCACCACTGAGGTCTGCATCGGCAAGATTAGCTTCGCTGAGCATTGCCATACTGAGATGGGCGCAGCAGAGGTTAGCGCCGCTCAAGCTGGCACGGTGCAAGCTGGCCTGTCTGAGGTTGGCTTCGCTCAGGTCAGCTCCGTTGAGGTTCGCCCGCCGCAGATCTGCTTCTCGCAGAATTGCCAGACTTAGATCGGCTCGTACTAAGTCAGTTTCACTGAGATTTGCTTTTTTCAAATTAGCGTTGCTGAGATCGGCACCGCTGAGATTAGCCCGTCGCAAGTTGACCCCACTCAGATTGACGCCGCTGAGATTGGCGCCAACCAAGTTGGCACCTACCAGGTTGGCACCTACCAGGTTGGTGTGGCTGAGATCAACATCGATTAGGTTAGCCTCGCTCAAGTTAGCGCCAATCAGGTTAGCCTTTCGCAAGTCGGCTCCATTCAGGTTGGCCTGGCGCAGATCGGCACCGCTAAGGTTCGTTGCCGTGAGATTGGCACCCACTAGACCTGCGCCGCTTAAGTTGGCACTGCTCAGATCAGCCTCACTCAGGTCGGCTTCGGTCATATCCGCTTGGCGCAAGCTTGCACGCCTCAGCAGAGCTTGTCGCAGAACTGCTCGGCGCAGGGTAGCCCGTCGCAAGCTTGCCAAACTCAAGTCGCTACCGCTGAGATCAGCGCCGTTCAGGTTCGCCTGATTCAAGTTTGCCCGGCTCAGCTTAGTGCCAATTAGGCAGACCAAACTCAGGTTCGCCCAGCTCAGAGACACTCCTGGGAAAGTGCGCTCTCCAGATGCATACCGTCTCAGTAGGTCTTCAGCTGACATTATGCTAGGGGCTAATCTTTCACAGACTTCAAGGATTTAGCCTGCGCTCAGGAGTGCTGCCCCCCAGATTTGACCGAGTCGCTTAATAACCGCTAGTTTGACCGGTCTATGAACAAAGAGATCCAGCGCCTTGAGGGTATCTGCGATACTCCAAAGAGGACAGAAGTCTTCCCGTTGCGCTGGAGCTTTTGTAGGCGAGAGGTTTAAACAAAATGGTTAATCTGCCTGCTACTGCCCAAAACTTGCAAACAGATACCTGGATTAAAGCAACCTGGGAAGAGTTTCTGGCGTTGGAAAATGACCCAAGCTGGGCTGAGGGCAAATTTTACTATGACCAAGGTTATTTAAGAATCGAAACGTCACCCCTAGGCTTTGCTCATAGTCGGGATAGCTCGATCATCTCCACGGCAATCATTTTGTTCGCGGCCCTTAAGAACCTCCGCATCGTTGAACTGACCAACGCTAGTTTCAGAAAAGCAGGAGCGCAAGAGTGTCAGCCTGATACTGCTTTTTATATCGGCGCAGACTTTAGTCTGCCTCCTCGTAACAATGAACCTGTTAATCTTGACGAGTTTGACCCACCGACCCTAGTAATCGAAACAGCTGCCTCCTCTCTGAACGACGATCTTGGCCGCAAGCGCCTTCTTTACGAACGCTTGGCAGTTCAGGAATACTGGGTGGTTAATGTCAATACTGAAGAGGTGATTGCCTTCTCTATTGCTAATGGCCGGAGTGGTCAAGTTCAAGAATCTGAAGTCTTACCCGGCTTGTCAATTTCCTTGATTGAAGAAGCCCTCAAACGTAGCCAAACCGAAGATGATGGAGCAATCACGCGTTGGTTGCTTGAAACCTTCAAGGGAGCATCTATTTGAATTAGAAAGCAATACTTTCTGATGCAAAAACGATGCGCTTTATCAGATTGACCAATCTCGCTCTCTGCAATAGATGAACAGTGACTAGAGAGCTTTAGGATCAATACTCAACTCAGATAATCTGATGGCTGACTGCTCCACTTGTTGGCACTCCTAGTCCCTGTAGCGGACTGTAGTAGGCCACGGCAAACTCCCTTCTTGCCTTGGGCGCTTATTTCCGCTATGAGGTTTGGGCTTGCGTTACGCTAGAAAAGCTGCAATTTCCCAGAGCTATCGCCTTCTATGGGCACCAAACCCACCATTGCCATTTCCCACTTGGGCTGCGAGAAAAACCGCGTCGATACAGAACACATGCTCGGCTTGCTGGTGCAAGCAGGCTATCAGGTTGATAGCAACGAAGAACTCGCTGACTACGTAGTGGTCAACACTTGCAGCTTTATCCAAGCGGCCCGGGAAGAGTCGGTGCGCACGCTGGTAGAAATGGCCGAAGCTGGCAAGAAAGTTGTAATCACCGGCTGCTTGGCGCAGCACTTCCAAGACGAACTGCTCGAAGAACTACCAGAAGCCGTGGCTGTAGTAGGAACGGGAGATTACCACAAGATTGTAGAGGTGATCGAGCGAACGGAATTAGGTGAACGGGTCAAGGAAATCTCAGCTGAGCCGACCTACATTGCCGATGAAACCGTACCCCGTTACCGCACTACCAACGAGGCTATCGCCTATTTGCGCGTGGCTGAGGGCTGCGATTACCGCTGCGCCTTTTGCATCATTCCGCATCTGCGTGGTAACCAGCGCTCACGCACCATCGAGTCACTGGTGACTGAAGCCAAGCAACTGGCGGCAGAGGGTGTACAAGAGCTACTCCTGATCTCGCAAATCACCACCAACTACGGCCTAGACATCTACGGCAAGCCCAAACTAGCTGAGCTGTTAAGGGCGCTAGGTGAAGTAGACATTCCCTGGATTCGGATGCACTACGCCTATCCAACCGGACTGACGCCAGACGTGATTCGCGCCATCCAGGAAACGTCCAACGTGTTGCCTTATCTGGATCTGCCGCTCCAGCATTCGCACCCTGAGGTGCTGAGAGCGATGAACCGTCCCTGGCAGGGCCAAGTCAATGACAGCATTATCGAGCGCATCAAAACGGCATTGCCCAACGCCACATTGCGTACCACCTTTATCGTTGGCTTCCCTGGCGAAACAGACGAGCACTTCGAGCACCTGCTGGAATTTTTGGAACGCCATGAGTTCGATCACGTTGGCGCCTTTACCTTCTCGCCAGAAGAAGGTACACCGGCCTTCAGCTTGCCCAACCAGCTACCACAAGCCGTCATGGATGAGCGACGCGATGCGCTGATGGCGCTCCAGCAGGAAATCTCCTTGAAGAAAAACCAGCAACAGGTGGGCAGAACGGTTCAGGTCTTGATTGAGCAAGAAAATCCTGAGACTGGCGAGTTCATCGGACGCTCAGAGCGTTTTGCGCCAGACGTGGATGGACTAATCTATGTGCAATCGCAAGATGCAGAGATTCGCCTGAATAGCTTTGTGCCGGTCACCATTACCCACGCAGATGCCTACGATCTGTTTGGTCATGTAGCCACTGCAGCATCACTGCTGCGTCCAATGGTTTAAGCTAGCGACTGAAGGCTGTAGTCAGCTTTACAGTGTGGGGACAACGACGGATGGTATGTCTCACTGCGAGCATTCATCGCCATCATCCGGCCCTAGGATTAGCAAGTGAGCGAGACAACTCTCGGATTAGAGGTCAGGCCAAGGGAATCTCCGGTGAATGAACAACCCCCGGTGAGTGAGCATACCCTAACCAGCAAGCACATCGTCCTGTTAGACCAGCCGGACCCATTCCAGCAGCGTTTATGGCAGGCGGCCCTGGCAGCGCAGGAAGCGCAGGTAATCAATCGGGAGGGTCAGGAACCCGTGGAGTCGCTGCTGGTGCGTTACCGCCCACAGTTGCTGATTCTGGACATGAACTCGACCTACCGGGCTGAGTTGAATCCCTATTCCTTCTGCCGTCAGTGCCGACACCTTTATTCAGATTTGCATATTCTGCTCACGAACCATCGCAAGCCCCAGATTGAAAATGTTGAGGTGCGCTGGGCCAAGTACCAGGGTGCTGTCGGCTTACTACCTGGCTTTCGCCGGGTTAGTGATGTGATTTATGCAGCTCGCCTAGTCAATGAATTGTGCCTGGGCGGTGCGCCGCTTGATTCGACCACCTTAAAGCGCTACATCAGTCAGGCAACGCAGGAAGCGAGAAGCAGGGATCAAACGGTAGGTGAAATAGAGCCGATTGGTCGCTCTGTCCCTAAATACCCAGAGCTGGTTGATCAACGACCGCTTCCTCAGATCTCGTTGGTCCCTAAACCAGCAGGTACTCCGGCTCCCAGGCCAATTTCTAGCTTGCGGCCTCCTCTGTTCGGCCTGAACTCGGTTGCTAAGCCACCAGAGGAACCAGAGGTTCTAAAGGACTCTTTAGCAACCGGACCTCAAGATGGCTCTGAGGATGATCCACTAGCGTCTATGGTTGAGCTGCTCAACGAAACCTATCCTAGCCAACCAGGCACTCCGCCAACTCAGTCCACTCAGGAGTCTGCCCCCAAGCTTAGCTTTGGACAAAACTCTGCCTCGAATGGTTCTGGCTCAGGCCTTAAACCAAATCCCCGTCGCTCACAATCCAGCAATGGTTCGTTGCCGGTACAACCCGATTCAGCGTTGACGGCACGTCCCCCTAGGCATGAGCCCAGTTCGCCAGCCAGCAAAACCCGCCTGATGTTCCGGGGCCGTCCGATTGAGCCCGATGAGATTGAGCCAGAGAACATCCCTGCGGCTCCAACTATCCCTCCGGCTCCGGCCCCTCCGGCTGCGGCCCTGAATAGCACCCCCATCGAACCTGTACGGCCACCTGAGCCAAAACCAGCCCCCGAGAAGCGAAGTGTGATGCGCTTTCTCAAGCGCCTCCGTCCTAACGACTAAGCAACGGGTAAGTCGGCATGAGAGCCCAGGCGAAAGTCAGTGAAGTCGCTTAGCTATCCTGCCAATGCCAGAGAGTAGTGCCGTCGGGCTGGTCAGTGAGGAGCACACCCTGAGCAGCTAGCTCCTGACGAATACGGTCAGCTTCGGCAAAGTTGCGAGCTTTACGAGCAGCGGCTCGTTGGCCAATGAGGGATTCTATCTCGGAGTTACTGAGCGGGCGCCCAGCAATGCCCGCCGTCGCTGGACCTGCAGTTGCGCTTATTTCACCAGTAGGAATTTCACTAGTAGAACGGACTTCCAGCCCCAAAGCCTTTGCTAAATCAATCAACGTGCGCCATTGTCGCCCTAGCACATCGGTTGAGGCGTCTGTTTTACCTTGATGAATCAAAAGATTGCCCTGCCGATTTAACTCCTTAGCTAACTCAAACAAGACAGAGAGAGCTATCGAGGTGTTGAAGTCATCGTCCATTGCCTCCCTGAAGCGGCTTACAGCTTCGGAGTCTAAGTCTGCTTCAAGTGCGTTCTCGGATAGGTCGAGTTGTTTTGAGAAGCGACTACCGAATAGGAGCGCTGATTCTAGAGTGCGCCAGCCACTTAAAGCAGCATCTAAACCCTCCTGGGTAAAGTCAACCGGCTTGCGGTACTGGGCTTGGCAGACGAACAGGCGGAAAGCCATCGGGTCATAAGAGGCCAGAAGATCGCGGGCGGTGCGGAAGTTGCCCAGGGATTTGGACATCTTCTCGCCATCGATATTGATGAAGCCGTTGTGCAGCCAATAGCGGGCCAAGGGCTTGCCAGTCACAGCCTCGCTTTGGGCAATCTCGTTCTCGTGGTGCGGAAATTGCAGATCGACGCCACCAGCATGGATGTCAATCGTTTCACCTAGCGTGTCGCGCACCATTGCTGAGCACTCGATGTGCCAGCCCGGTCTTCCTGGTCCCCAAGGCGACTCCCAAGCAGGCTCACCTGGCTTGGCAGACTTCCACAAAGCAAAGTCAAAGGGATCCTTCTTGCACTCGGCTTCCTCTTCGACATCGACCCGACCACTGGCACCGGCTTGCATGTCCTCAAGCTTGCGGCCTGAGAGCTTGCCGTACTCGGGAAACTGACGTACCGCATAGTAGACATCGCCACCGGCAGGGTAGGCGTAGCCCCCTTGCTCCAACTCATGGATTAGACGTTGGATCCCATCTAGCGAGTGAGTAGCGCGGGGGTACTCGTCAGCCCGCATGATATTCAAGCGATCGGCATCTTCAAAGTAGGCAGTGATGTAACGCTCGGCGATCTCCTGCATGGGGACCCCTTCCTCAGTAGCCCGCTTGAGGATTTTGTCGTCGATATCAGTGAAGTTCTGCACATAGTGAACGTCGTAGCCTCGCCATTTGAGATAGCGACGGATGACATCAAAGGCAACAAAGGCACGGGCGTTACCCACGTGAAAGTAGTTGTAGGCAGTAATGCCGCAGACATACATGCTCACTCGACCGGGCTTCAACGGCTCGAAAGGCTCTTTGCGGCGCGAGAGGCTGTTGTAGACAGCGAGGGACGACATGGGTACTCAAGAGGGTGATTATTTCGAGGCTACCACTGGCTCCTAGTCTCAAGCTGCAATTCGCTTCTACACTAAGAAGTATTGCAAAGTGTAAAGGAATTTTCAGGTGGCAAAGTCGCGTGAAAAGGTAGTGGTGGTTGGCGCTGGTATCGGCGGACTCACAGCGGGAGCGCTGCTCGCTAAGCGTGGCTATGAGGTCATCATTTTTGATCAAGCGCTCGTGCCAGGCGGCTGTGCTTCTACCTTTAAGCGACGAGGCTTCACCTTCGATGTTGGGGCGACTCAGGTTGCCGGGTTGGAGCCGGGGGGCATCCACCACCGCATCTTCAGCGAACTGGGTGTAGAGCTGCCCGAAGCTACAGAGTGCGATCCAGCCTGTGCTGTGTTTCTACCCGGCGAACGGGAGCCAATTTCAGTGTGGCGCGACCCAGAGCGCTGGCGGGCCGAGCGGCAACGGCAGTTTCCTGGCAGCGAACCGTTTTGGCAACTTCTAGAGAGCCTGTTTACTCACAGCTGGGCATTCCAAGCTCGCGACCCGGTTTTACCACCTCGTAATCTGTGGGATCTGGGGCAATTAGTGCAGGCCCTACGCCCTGACACCCTGCTGACCGTGCCCCACACCTTCTCAACCGTGGGCGATGCTTTGGCAGGCTACGGCCTACAGGACAATCAGCGTCTGCGTACTTTTCTCGATTTACAACTAAAACTTTATTCCCAAGTTGATGCCAGTGAGACAGCTCTGCTCTACGCAGCAACAGCTTTGGGGGTTTCACAGGCACCACAGGGGTTGTATCACCTACAGGGTAGTATGCAGGTGCTCTCTGACCGTCTGGTTACAGCGCTGGAGACCTATGGTGGCAAGTTATTGATGCGCCATAGCGTTGAGGCTATCCACACTCAGCAAGGGCAGGCGACTGGCGTTGGTGTGCGTAGCCAAAAGACGGAGGATGTCTGGACCGAGGCGGCTGACCATGTGGTTGCCAATGTCACGGTGCAGAATTTGGTAAAGCTGCTGGGCGAGCAAGCACCCCAAGGCTACACGCAGCGCGTCGAAAAGCTACCGTCAGCTAGTGGGGCCTTTGTCGTTTATCTGGGTGTGGAGGAGCGGGCGATTCCACAAGCCTGCCCGCCTCACTTGCAATTTCTCTACGACTACGAGGGACCGATTGCGGAGAATAATTCTTTGTTTGTTTCGGTCAGTCATCCTGGCGATGGGCGAGCCCCAGCGGGCAAGGCCACCATTACGGCTTCCTCCTTTACCGATGTGGCGGCTTGGGACCGGTGCCTTGACTATGCCGCAATGAAGCAGTGCTACACCGAGAAAGCCATAGCACGCCTGGGTCAGTATTTTGACCTGAGGGAGGAAAATCTCGTGCATGTGGAGGCGGCAACACCACGCACCTTTGCTCACTACACCGCCCGTGAGCAGGGAGTCGTTGGCGGCATTGGTCAACGGGTGCCAACCTTTGGTCCTTTCGGCTTTGCGACCCGCACACCTATCAACCATCTGTGGCTGACCGGCGATAGCACTCATCCAGGAGAGGGCACCGCAGGCGTGAGCTACTCGGCGCTAACCGTGGTTCGGCAGATTGAGGCCCAGAGCACTGGGTTGTAAGGCGGCAGGCTCTTGCCCTAGAGGGGTAACTCGCCAGCGAAGTCTTGGCGCTTTACAAACTCATAGGGTCCCATCATGGCTCCCCACAGTACCTTGCCAGTTTCCGGGTCCACTCCTCGGTCATAGCTACGAAATTGCTGGACACTGGCTTCAAAACCGAGGATGACCTGACGCTGTTCCCCCTGGTATTCGAAGTAGCACTTGGTTTCGGAGGGGGACTCAGCGTAAAAAACTCCGTTACGCTCAGCCACAGTGAGCACACAGCCGGGTAGCAGTTGCAGTTCGCTGAGGTTGACCTGCGCCAAGCGATCTAAATCGGCTCCTGCTCCCTGAACGGCGTCTGGCTCTTTAAAGGCGAAATACTGTACTTGAATTGAGCCTTGCTGTTCCTGCAGGGTCAATATGCGTTGGCGGTAAGGGTTTTGTAAGTAGAGCGCATTGGCCTGCTCAGCAAACAGGGCTAGATTCCCGTTCAATAATTGCGGCAAGGGGCGTTGCCATAGGCGCAGATGTACAAACCAGGTTGGGGCATCCAAAGCCTGAACCGAGTTTTCAAACTCCCCCGCCAAGCAGCGAGCCAAAATCGAGAGCGATTCGGAATTTTGGGTGAAGCCAGTCACGCTATTAGTAAAAGTTCTATAAAGGAACAGCCTAAGTCTATAGCTTTAAGTTTCCAGTGTATGTATTGGCAAGGCAGAAACTCAAGGCGACAACGAGTAGCAATAAAAAGTAGTAATAAAAAGATTACAGCAGAATTTTGGAAAACCAGCGATTGAGCGGATCGCAAGTCGTGGTGTTGGATTTTAAGCTAATAGAAGATTTGGCACCATCTCCTGGTTTCACTGCTGTGAACGTGCAGGCAGGGCGGTCTCGTTATCTGAATTTGGATTAAATCATGTTGAATCAGGAATATACGTATGCGTCTATGGACACAATCGTCGGTGGTGAGCAACAAGTTCGCCATTTATTAGTTATTGAATACAGTCAGGGCAAGCAAATTATTTCTCTTGAGGAATCCACCTATTCTATTGGCCGCGATCCTAGTAATTCTATTGTCCTACATTCAAAGGAAGTATCACGCCAACACGCGACTCTTCTCCGGTTGACCAATCCTAAGACGACTCACTATTCATTCCGGATTATTGATAGCAATTTACAGGGCAAGCGCAGCACTAATGGCTTATTCGTCAATGGCCAGCGCTGCTTTTCTCACAGCTTAAAACATGGAGATGTCGTCGTCTTTGGAGGTGCGATTAGGGCTAAGTATTACATTGCCCAAAATTTGTCTAATGAAGAAATCTTACAGAACTGTGGGCCTGAAGATATTTCTGGGTTTTTGGGCACCTTCAGCGATTCTTCTCAAATGCTAGGACTTTCGAACGCTGAGCTAGACAACTTCGATGAGGCAGCTCTGCTGCGCCTAGCCTCTTTTCCAGAACTCATTCCCAATCCGATCTTTGAGATTCTTCCAAGTGGCGAGCTTACCTACCTCAATCCAGCAACCAATCGGCAATTTCCAGATCTAAGACGGATGGGATTAAAGCATCCCATTCTCACAGGCTTGTTGCCAATTTTCGAGAGCAGGAAGGGCAAGTATTTTGTTCGAGAGGTTGAAGTTGGCAATCAAGTCTTTAAGCAGTTTGTTCATTGCATCTACGAAAGTGACTTAATCCGTAGCTGTGTGATTAACATAACCAAGCAAAAGCGAACTGAGGAAGCCTTATACAGAAGTGAAACCAAGAACCGAGCGATTTTGAATGCCATCCCTGATTTAATGCTTCAGCTCAGTAAAGATGGAACTATTTTAGAGTTTAAACCAGCTAAAGACTATAACTTATCTGTCCCATCCAGCGAACGGGTCGGCAAAAATCTCCGCGATATTCTGCCCTTGGACGTGGCGGAGCAAGCTATCCACTATATTAAGCAAGCACTACACACCCACGAAACTCAGGTTTTTGAGTACCAACTAGCGCTTTTAGATGAGTTACGCCACTATGAGGTGCGCATTGTCGTAAGCTCTGACCATGAAGTGTTAGCCATCGTGCGTAACATTACCGAGCGCAAGCAATTTGAGGAGAGATTGCTCTACGATGCCCTCCACGATACACTAACAGGCCTTCCTAACCGTACTCTGTTGATGCAGAGGCTAGCTCAGGTCATCGAGCAAACGAAAGAATTTAAAAATCAACGCTTTGCTGTGCTATTTGTCGACCTAGATCGCTTCAAGTTTGTGAACGACAGCTTGGGGCATATCTTGGGCGATCAACTTTTAATTGCAATCTCTCGTCGTTTCGAAACTTGCTTACGAGCTGGAGATACTGTCGCTCGGCTAGGTGGCGATGAGTTTGCAATTCTGCTGGAAAATATTAACGGGTCAAACGACGCGACCTGTGTTGCCGAGCGGATCCAAGAAGAACTGGCCTTGCCATTCAACTTGAACAACCATGAGGTCTTCATCACAGCTAGCGTTGGCATTGTTTTGGAAACAACTAATTACGAAAAGCCTGAAGAGTTGCTGCGTGATGCGGATACAGCCATGTATCACGCTAAATCTTTGGGCAAGGCACGTTACAACATTTTTGACCAAGCTATGCATGCTCGAGTTCTAGCACTCCTTCAGCTCGACAATGACTTGCGGCGCGCCGTTGAACGCCAAGAATTCCAGGTTTATTATCAACCCATTGTTTCTTTAACAACTGGTCGGATTACAGGTTTTGAAGCCTTGGCTCGCTGGCAGCATCCTAGTAAAGGTATGATTCTGCCCAGTGAATTTATCCAATTGGCAGAAGAAACAGGATTGATCGTACCGATCGGTGAGTGGGTACTTCATGAAGCCTGTTATCAGGCTAGTCTGTGGCAAGCCCGTTTTCCATCTCCCTTAACGATTAGCGTTAATTTGTCAGGTCGGCAACTCACACAACCGGATCTCGCTAGCAAGATTAGCCAAATTCTCCAGCGGACAAATCTCGCTCCCTCTAACTTGAGATTAGAGATGACCGAGAGCGTGATCATGGAGAATACACAGCTTGCAACTGACGTGCTACTGCAATTGAAGGCACTGGATGTTCAGTTGTGCATTGATGATTTCGGAACGGGCTATTCGTCTCTTAGCTATTTACATCGTTTCCCGGTCAATTCTCTCAAAGTGGACCGTTCTTTTGTCAACGACATAGATACTGATGCAGAAAATTGCGGCATTGAGATCACCCGAACAATTATGATGTTAGCTCACAAGCTCAACATTGATGTGGTCGCCGAAGGCATCGAAACAGCTGAGCAGTTAGCCCATCTCAGATCGCTCAATTGTCAATACGGACAGGGTTACTTTTTTGCCAAACCCTTGAATATCCAGGCAGCTGAGGCTCTACTCATAGACCAACCCAGTTGGTAGCTCACGGCCAAAGGTGAAATAGGGCAGTCAGTTGCAAGGAACAGATTCATTCAGCCAAGGCATTGGTTGCTTAAGGTGTTGGGATATTCACCGGTGTAGCTTCGGTAGGCGCAGTTGACTCCAGCAGCGCAGTCGTGGCATTGATCACCAGTTGTGCAGCCCCGGCAAGAAATTTAGAGTCCAAAGTTCCGATGGTGTCACTGGGCTGATGGTAATGGGGGCTACGCAGGTTGGCGGTGTCGCTGACGAGGAGCGCCCCGATACCTTTCAACCAAAAAGGCGCATGATCACTACGCAAAGTATCAGGCAGCAAAGCCCCACGCAGGGGAACCGGCAGAGTCAGAACTGGTGGTAGGTCTGGTGGCATTGAGGCTGCTTGAAACGGCTTTAGCAGAGGCGAGTGTTCTAGGTCTCCAAGCACGGCCAGAAAATCGCCTTGGTCGCGCAGAGGTAGCGGCGGTAGCCCGTCTGGATAGCGCTGGCAACCGGGGCTACGACAGGCAAAGCCAATCATGTCCAGGACAATGACCCCACGCAGATCTTCTAGGAGCGAACGGTTGCCAACAAAGGCTCGGCTACCGAGCAGTCCTGCCTCTTCGCGATCAAAGAATGCCACTTGCAAACTACGGGCTGTGGGCCGGGAACGAAGCAAACGAGCTACCTCCAGCACTACAGCCAGTCCGCTAGCATTGTCATCTGCACCCGGTGAGCCAGGAACTGTGTCGTAGTGGGCTGCAACCAAAATCGCCCCGGCGGTAGGGTCAGTACCAACCCGTTGAGCCAAGAGATTAACACCCGTCTCAAAAGGCAATGACAACGGCGACCAACCCAACTGCTGCAAGGTCCGAACCAGGTAAGCGCGGGCTTGTTCACGCTCAGCCTGTGTGTAACGCTCTGAGGCTAGGGCAGTAATATGGCCAAAGAGGCTGTCAGCATCCACTAGGGGAGGGTTGGTGATGGGATACCTGACCTCATCTGAGGGGGGAGACAAAGGTGTCGTTTGGCTTGAAGGGGCCGGAACTGAAGCCTGAGGATCTGAGCTGCCTTGTAGAAGGTGAGGTCTGTACGTCGCTAAACCAATTGCCAAACCAAGAGCCATAGTTGCTAACACCCCCCAAAGCCAGCGCTTCACCCACCTGTCCCCCACAGCTTTTTTGTCCTCTTTCCCAAGCGCACCACAAAAGCCCTCAGACTAGCAACCATCCGGAAGTTGAAACAAGGCGGATGAAAGCATGGAGTGACCTTCTCAACTTGTAGGATCGGTCAGAGACATGGGAGCTAAAAACAAGCATCGCCAGAAGATCGATACCTTACAAACCGTAGTATCCAGTTTGCAACTGAAGATTGCGACTCTAGAAGGCCAGTTGATGGCAACCCTAGAGCGACTCAAGCAGGTCGAAAATCAGCAGGAAACGTCTGAGCTATGACAGCATAATCGAGATTAAATCAGCAGCTAAATCTAGCTTAATCAGCTGTCACTCATCGCCGAAACCGAGAGCTGTGAACACAGGCGCTACTTTCGATTCGACTGGACATTATCGCTATAACCTATGGCGAGAGTGGAATGAAGGCCCTCGTCTAGTGTTTGTGATGCTGAACCCCAGCACAGCTAACGAAACCAAGAACGATCCCACGATTCGTCGCTGTATTGGCTTTGCCCAGGCTTGGGGATATGGGGCTGTCGAGGTCGTAAACTTGTTTGCCTATCGCTCAACCCGACCCGAGCAATTGAGCCGCGTTGCGGATCCGATTGGGCCAGAAAATGATCGCTATTTGTTAGCCGCTCAAGAACGAGCCCAAATGCTTTTGTTTGCTTGGGGAAATCAAGGAGTCTTACAACAACGCCATCAGGCAGTTTTGAAGTTGCTCCGACCCAGATTTCAATCCTGCAAGCCGTCCTACGAGTTGGGTTACTGCTTGGGCATGACACAAGTAGGCCAGCCTCGCCACCCTCTTTATGTGAGAAGCGAGACTGCCCCCATTCCTTACCAATGGGCTCAAGCCAAAACGGGCTCTTGAGCTGCTAATTCTGGCTTGAGAACGCTAGGGCTGGGGCCATAGACTTCAGCAGAATTGTTGGGGCTTTCAATCAGTTTGATGCAGTGTAGTTCTGCGCCCAGTTCCCGAATTGGGACAGTCAACAAATCCCGAATGTGCACAGCAATATTCTCAGCCGTTGGCACAACCTCAGCAAAGTAGGGAATATCTTTGTTGAGAAAAGTGTGGTCGAAGGGCTCCACAACATAGTCCTCAACCGCTTTTTGCAAGGCAACCAAATCAGCAACCATGCCCGTACGCGGATCTAAGTTGCCTTTGATCGTCACTTCCAAATGGTAATTGTGGCCGTGGCCGTGAGGACGAGCACACTTGCCGTAGATCTCACAGTTTTCTTCATAGCTCAAATGGGGCAGAGCTAAACGATGGGCGGCACTGAAGTGAGTGCTGATGCTCAGAAAAGCTTCCATGTTATTTCCTCGGTATTCAGCCCAAAGTTCGGGATGCTCAAATACTTGAACGCGGACGATCGGCAGGTGGGGAGCTAAGCGTTGCCAAATTACGCGAGCGATATTTTCGGTGGTGGGCAATGTTTGCTCAAACTCAGGCCAAACCTCATTCAAATACGAGAAGTTGAGAGGCTTAGTCACTTCCCGCTTGATCACCTGCTTGACATCCGACAGGTTCAAAACCATGCCGTACTCGTCCAGGTCGCCTTCCATCGCCACATAGAGCACGTAATTATGGCCGTGGCCAGGAAAGCGTCCGACTGGGCCAAAACGCTTCTGGTTCTCCTCATCGCCTAGTTCGGGTAACCAGTAGCGGTGGCTCGCCGAGAACTCAGCACGGCGGTTGATAATACACTTCATGCAGCACCGGGTTAGGGCATTTTGTAAAGTTCTGCAACCATTCTGGCTCAGAATTACCTATTCTGCTCAGCCAGAAGCCTCCTGACATTCAGTTTGATTGAGACACTCACGCACCAACCAGTCTTTCACCACGTAGGTTGCGCGACAATCGTCCTCGTTATAGCGCACAATCGCATCTAAATAAGTGTGGTCTCCCGTTTCGCGCCAACGGTTATACCAAATAATGGCCTGGGCACCATCCACGCCCTGATCGCGCCAGCGGAAGCCCAACCAGCGGGCGATGAGCTTAAGCGCGTAGCTCTCAACAGGCAGCGTTACCGAATTAGTAACTAGATCGTGTAAATCTACAAAGCGGGCAACTAAAGCCTCAATAACAGGCGGTGGCGTGCCATAGCGCTGACCTAAGCGATGAGCAGTCTGCACCTCATAGGCACAAAAATGAAAAATGGGACTCTGGGGATAGCGGTGTACTAAGTCTAAAAATTGCTGCCAAATTATTGCCTCCTGATCCGGTTGCTCTGCCAGCAGCGGATAAAACGTCTCTTCGCCAGTAACCCGATTGACGACTAACACCCCATGCAAAAAGGCCAACTCTAGATCGGGCTCGGCCTCAATATCAAAGTAAAGCTCAACCGGAGCAGTCGGAACCTGTGCTGGTGTAATCGTTTGATAGGGGATAGCCTGCCCTAAAACCGTGGCGCGGGCTTGGCGAATCAGGCGATGGGCATTCATCTCACCGAAGCCAGGAATGCCTTCGAGACTCTTGGGCGTGGCGGTGGCTAGAGACTCTACACTGGTGAGGCCCAGTTCTTGCAGAGCGGCATAGCGGGTTGGGGTGACCCCTGGCAATAAAGAAAGGTGATTGGTTTCGTGTGCCACTTCATAGCAATGGCCATACCAGTGGCACAAGCTACATCGGCTACGCGAAATGAAAACCTCTGGCACCTCAGACGCTCGCAGCGTTTCTTGCAAACCTGCCAATACTGTTTGCATCTGGGGAACGCGCTGCCAGAGATCGACTTCGTACAGCCCCGCCTCACGCAGTACTAACCAGGCCTCCTCCGGCCAAGCGCCCTGAAAGCCCGCTAGCAACTGAGTGTAAAAAGCGGCAACGATCTGGTATTCCAGTTTGGGACGCTTGCCCAGCTTAACTTCGATGGGGACATAGACCCAATCACCAAAGTCCGAGCGTCCAGGTCGCTTCTCCAGCAGATCAACAATACCTGCTAGAGCCATATCTTCTGGTTCTTCTGGCGGTACAATCAGCACGCCCTGGAAGATGCGCTCAACGCCCTGCCCCATGAGAGCTTGGGTTGCAGCTGCTCCCGCTTGCCAATCGCCCTTGGCATAGACTGGGCTCTGCCAGGTCAAGTCGCTTAATTTTTCCCGTCGGTGCAGCGCGCTGTCTTCCAGTAACTTGCGCAAAAAATCACTGGGTGGAGAGCGAAATGCTAGGTCGCCGCGCTGGTCCAGAAAGGCCCGCCGCTGACAGCGCTGGTAGTTCAGCAGGTGCTCAGCTGTTAGCAGCATGGGCAATCAGTTGCAGTGCTGGCATGGAGAGGGGAGCCGGTATTAGTTTGTCAAGCTCTATCTTCAAGCTAACAGAAAAACAGCAAACCGCTGACTTCAATCCGGCATAGCTCGTCCCCAGGACAGGTTCCCTACTTGTAAATCAGAAGTAAATAAACAGATTTAAGCCCGGAATCGTGCGCGACAGGGTCCACAGCAGCAGAACAGCATAGGCCAGTCCCAGGAGCCACTGATACCAAACCAAAAGGGCAACAAGTGGGGGAAGCTGCTCGTCGCGGAGGCGTAGGTCATTGAAGCTGATCTTGAAGAAGTTATCTAGACTCAGATCAAAATAATTCAGCCAGTTCCAGGAGTTGCGCAACTGTAGGGGCAGATAACGGTCGCGAAACCAGGGAAAGCGAGGACGAATGGGTAAGCGGCCAATTTGCAGATGCAATTCTCGCTGGCTGCCGTCTTCAACAAAGTAGCTAGCTTCTGGCAAAGCAGTCGGCGGTGGTCGCCGCAGCGTTCCCAGTAAAGCCCACAGCGGTAGGGGCAACGTCAAAAGACCGCAGAAGTCTAGCATCCAGCCTGGCGTTGCAGAACGGCTGAAGATGATGATCAGGGCAATCGTGCTCAACGTCGAGGCCAAACTCACAACTCCAATACATTCGCTAGCAGGGGGCAGGGAAGCTCGTAGCCGTAGCCGGTCAATCGCCCAAAAGACCAACGCGAAGTAGGCCAGGCCCAATAGTCCTAAACCAAAGGCCAGCCAGAAGTCGGTGCCATATTCACTCAGGAGCAGCAAGGCTTGCAGCCACAGCCAATAGAGGGCCAGAATTAGCTTTTGGCTCCAGCTGAGCGGTTCACCAACAGCCAGACGATTACGCAGCCGAGCAATCACAGCCAGGTCAATCTCCCGGACGTTAAGTAGATCGGTAGTCTTGCGGAAGGGAGCCTGGCGTCGAGACTGCATAATCGCCTCGACTTGCACGGGGTTGAAGCCCAGAGATACAAGCTGCTGAGGTGTGGCAGCGTTGATGTTGACATCTACGAGCTGATGCCAAAGTTTTGCGGCCCGCAGTCGCTCGCTGGTGTACTCGATTTGGTTAGCATCCGCAATTTGTTCTAGGTCGCGGAAGTTGCGCACTAAACCGCGCAGAACTTCATCATTGCCAACCAGGGTAGGGACCTGGAGGTGCCGTCCGATCTCCCCAGGATTGCCAAAGATGCGGGCCTGCTCAGGATCGAAACGCAAGCTAGAAACGTTTAGGTAAGCGCCGGGGGCGAATAGCGCATAACTGAAATCAGCCCGACTGCGAATGGCAGCCCCGCGCAGATTCACAGGCTGGGCAAATTGGCTCTCTCGAAAGCTGACCAAGTTCGCAAAGCTGGCATCCGAGAAAAAGGCACCTTGACCAAATTGACTGGCCTCAAAGTCTGCTGGTCCCAGCCATTGCGCCCCTGCGAAATCAGCATTGCCCTGCCAACGTACCCGTCGCCAATCGGTTGCCTGTTGGAAATAGCAACGAGCAAAACTGGTGCTTTGCTGAAACTCTGCACCTTGAAAGCTCACACTGCCTGCGAACCGAGCCCCCGCCCAGTTGGCTGAGGCGAAGAACAGGGCCGACCGGAAACTAAGGTCAGAACTGAATATTGCTCCGGCAAAGCTGACTGGCTTGCTGAACCGAGCCTCTGACCAATCCACGCCGCCTTCGAAGCGCGCCCGGGTGGCATCCAATTTCTCTAAGAAGAAGGTGTTGACAAAACGCGTGCGACCAGTAATGCGAGCCCGTTGCAGCCGTAGAGGGCCTCGAATCAGGGTCAAATCAAGTTGTGGCAGCCGATCAGGGTCATTCAGGAGCGTGCGAGACAAGCGGCTGAGCTGACTCAGGCGGCGGCGGTCTCGCGCCAACTGCTCCTGCTCCTGAGCGCTGAGGGTTGCCAAATCAGGTTGGCTGAAGACCGGAATGCGAATGCCCAATCGGTCCTGCTCCAAGTCACCCCGAATAATCGAATCACTCAGATCTAGCCCCATCAAAGCGCCATCAGCTTTTAGCAGACGTGCCCGTAGTTGCGTATAAAACTGCTCCTGTAGGGTGCGGTTGGTGTCTCGAAGGTCAATCTCTAGCTGCCGCAGGTCAATCCAAGGCGTGCCATCACGCAGCAGTGGATGACGCACCCGATCACGCAGCAGTTCTGGAGTCAGGGACAGACGGGTTAAGGAAGGCTGGGCCAAGGCCGGGCTTTCAGGACTCCAGAAAACCAGCAGCATCAAGATCAGAAAACACCAAAACCAACGCACGCTACACCAAGGGAGTGAGGCTCTCGATTGTCGCTCGCTTGCTACAGCCTCGACAACGTTAGCCTCGCATAGTTAGGCCCATAGTTTAGGCGCTCAGGCGATTTCTCTAGGCGCTGATCAGATCACCTTCAGGCTGCTCCATCATCTGTTTCATAGCTTTGGCCGCTAAGGTATAACCCCCATCAGCACCATCGACAAAATGCACTTGCCGACCATTGCGCTCGAAGACAAGGCAGGTCATGAGAGCCCGGTTAGAAACATGTAAACCGTAGACGAGCTTACCCGCTCGACGCTGTTGTTCGAAATAAGCCGTTAGGATTTTGCGTTGGGTGGCGTTACCAGCAATGACCATGCGTAGCATGTCATCAAATTTTTTGTAATCCGCTGTGGCTGTTACGATTTTTTTATACAGTCCCCAGTTGATATCGCCGAATTTAGCTTTGGATTGCATGAGCAGAGAGCCCAGTGCATTCTCTAGCCTAATTTTTGATAGATAACTCTGGCAATGTAAAAAACTACTAGACCCAGAACGAACTCTAGTTTCCTGAGAAAGATTCTGGCTTGAGAATGTCAAATTGAGATTATCAACAGAGATCGGATTAAGAGACTCTTCATTGCCATAAATCTGCTGAATTTTACCAATAACAGCTTTATAAATAGAGTCGGCTTGCTCGACTTCAGGTGTTGTTGCCATGACCAGCAAGCTGACAGTCTCGCCCCGTTTGCTGGTGATATCTTGCCAACGGCATTCTAAACCACCGAAGTCAGCTTTGGGTGTCACAAATTTAGAATTGAGTTTGTATAAACCAGTGGTATTTGGATCTTTGACCAGATTGGTTGCCTGGGTTAAGCCACCACCAGTAAAAATTGCTTGGTGATAGTGCTCAGAAATTTTGAGTTTGGCAATCTCAACAGTGTGAGGCGTTTCTGCCAGGTGCCAAATGGGCACGATGCCTACGCGCAATTCCATACCGAACTGCTTTATTGCCAATTCTTGAGTTGCTAGCAAAGCCTGTTGGGCTTTATCTAACAAAACCGGCGGAACCAGAAGGGTAGCGCCATCCCCACCAAACACAAACGGGATCTCAATTTCCTCGGCAATGTTCAGTACAGCAACAACAGAACAAGCGCCTAACAAATTAACTTCTTTGTAACGACCTGACTCAATCGCCTGGGTAGATTTACAAATATCGGTAACAATAATGTGCCAATCATTGGGCACAGACACAAAATTTGTGGAATCGGTTATATCAATAAAATGCTCTAACGTAGGCAACTCGGAGTAGAAATTATGCGTGGCCATGCTGCTATTGCTACTTGGCTTGTCTTAATAAAAAGATCCTAGCACTCCAGCCTGTTCCACAGATCGCTAAAAACACGCACAAAGGTACGTGCATCCCCTCAATCTATCAACTGGTTGTCACTGGCAAGAAATACATTTAGTCAAACAATCGAACTGCTGTAGTGGGCCTACAGCAGTTGCAGCAAGTCTTCTTAGCTACACACCGCATTTACAAAACGATGCATGGCTTTTTGCATATCGACTAATTGTCGTACACGCTCTCTGGCAATAACTTTAAAAAACTGGAGAAAGACCTCTTCTTTTTGAGCTGCAAATCGGCTCAGCCAACGCAAAGTTCGCTCTAGTTCGACCCGCTGAAGCACATCAGGCAACATTGCCTCTGTAGCCCCTTCTCCTTTTATCTGAGTCAGCCACCCCTGATCCGGCCATTCCCAGGCGTGGGACAAAAAGCGGTCGCTCACGGCTTCCTCAATGAACGCCAGCAGGGGTGCAGGCAGCTTGCTGCCGGGCTTAGCAGGATAGGCACCGGCTGCGTTTTTCACTTCTTGTCTCAGAACTAGGTACAAGCCTCGCAGTTCAGGTGGTAACTGGGCAGGTAGTTGAGCGTACTCCTGCTGCAACGCTTCTGAAAATTGAAACTGTTCTGAAGACTCCCGAGTCCAGACATGAAAACTGGGCATGGGATGAAGCATGGCATTGACATAGGCTGTCCCTGCCGCTTGCAAGGCTGGTGGCACTGCTACCCAGTCATCTGTAGACAACAGAATCTTGAGCCCAGGTCTAGTCAGCCTGCTGATACTGCCATCTTCTAAGGTGAGGGAGCCACCGTAGGGAGCAAAGTAGTTCCAAAAGCCAAAGCGCTCGCGATAGGTTTTGGTCGTTTGCCAGGTGTAATGGCCACGACTGTTGGCTTCGAGGTTCTCCCCTGCATGAGGGTCCAGGTAGAACACAAAGGGAACTTTGGGATAGAGCGGCAAGTGCTTGTACCAACTGTGAGCGTCAGAAACGAACCGAGCAAACCGCTCGCTCTGCTGCCAAGTGGGCAAGGGGAGTTGCTGCACAATCTGGGCATAGGTGCTGTCGCCTGCATCCCTGCTGGACATGCTTAATTTGCCTCTGGGCAATCTGCTGCCATTATCGCCAACTCTTCCAGTTGACCGTGGGGGTTAACTGAGGGCCACTCAATTGTTCGTTCAAATCGGATTGAGTCAGGAGGTTACAGGATTTCCATCACTTTCACCCATTGACGCCATCCGCTCGACTTCTGCTACAGGTAACTCCAGGGCCTGTGCAATCTGCTCTACGTTCAGACCCATGGCCCGCAGTCTGGGAACTGCTGCGCGTCGGGCTTGGGCTTCTGACTGGAGGGCCTGTTCAGCCTGGATCTGGGCTTGTTCGGCTTGCGCTTGGGCTTGTTCGGCTTGCGCTTGGGCTTGTTCAGCCAGTTGCCGAGCCTGTTCAGATTCTCGATGGCTTAAGAGCTTTTCATTGGTCTGTGGGTCGTAGAAGCGCAGTTCTCTTGGCATCTCAGCGATAGCCTGAGCGGAGCCGATAGCAACAGCAAAGCCGGGCTCCTCCAGCCGTAAATCCAGCCCTAGCACCTGGCTATGCAGCGAAATAACCTCTGACATTCCCATTCTGGGAGGGGACAGTGTTTGCGTCTCAATGGCTTGATATTGCCCATCTATTAAGCGCGAGCCTTTTAACTGAGGCTGCAAATAATCGCCGACTGGATCGTATTGGAAGTACTCCTGCACGCCTAACTGAGCGTAGAGCTTGGGCTTCTCTTCCTCATCCTGTTTACGAGTCGTCCTCGATGTAACTTCCAGGACAAAGGCTGGAGCCTTGTTGCCCTCGCGCCAGAGTTGATAGCTGCGACGTTTGCGTTTACTTACGCCAAATACCACAAACACATCGGGAGACACGACCGCAGAGGGATCGCCCTGTTGGTAGTAGATAAACAGATTGCCAGACACGTAGACGTTTCTGCGGCTCTGAAAATAGATGTCTAGAGCCTCAACGCCATAAATCAGGTAATCGCGAGCCGGATCGCTCTCCGCCATAGGTTCACCGTCAGCTTCGGGATATTCAATTTGGAAGGATTGACCTGTTAGCGTTGTCATCAGTTCTTGACCCTCCCAATCACCCAGATCAAAGGTCTTCTAGCTTCTTAGCGCCCGGTCTTCTAGCATCTAGTCTCCTAGCATCTGGTCTGACTAGCCATGCTGCCTAAGATCAGGCTGCAACAAACAGACAGGCTTGGCGATTGCTTTTAGCTTATGCCAAGCCTGTCTATATCATCGGTTGTTTGTCGAGTCTGTCACTTCAGAAGCAGGTTACAGCGTTAACGACTGTGGATTGGTTTCGATCAGAGCCGCTAGGTCCTTGAGGAAAGCAGCTGCGTGGGCCCCATAGATGATGCGGTGGTCTGCGGTAAGGTTCACCTGCATCTGGGACCGTACCCGCATTGCCCCATCGCTGTCAGCCACGACTTGCGGCCGCGAAGCACCAACCGCTAGGATGCCGCCTTGGTTTGGTGGCAGAATCGCATCAAACCGATCAACGCCGAACATCCCCAGGTTTGAGAGCGTAAAGCTGCCGGAGCTGTATTCCTCTGGCTGCAGTTGCTTGAGGCGAGCACGCTCTACCAAATTCTTCCAGTTGCGAGAGAGCTGATACAGGTCGGTTTGGTCGGCGTCTTGAAGCACAGGGGTAATCAAGCCACCATCGTCCATAGCCACTGCCACCGCTACATTGATGCGCGAGCGGTACTGAATCGCGTTCTCGGCATAGCTGGCATTGAGCAAAGGATGCTTGACCAGGGTGACAGCGACGGCTTTGGCCAACAGGGCTGTCATCGTTACGCCCTTGGACTTCACCTGCTTGTAGAGTGCATCCAAGCCGTTGGTAGTGATCGTGTAGCCGACCCGGTAGGTAGGCACTTGCAAGCTCGCCATCATGCTGCGCACCACTGCCGCTTGCAAGGTGGTCAGCGCCACCTTCTCGACCGTTGCTGTCTCGCTGCTGTGGGAAGGGGCTGGAGCTGCTTGGAACTGAGGAATGGCAGCGGGGGGCGGTACCAAAACTTTGGTGGTCGCAGGAGCTGGGACTGAAGCTGAAGGCTTCGCAGAGGGCTTGTTGGCAGCCGCTTCCACATCTTCGGCCACGATACGACCGTTGGGGCCGCTGCCTTTGAGTGTCTTGAGATCAACCTTCAGTTCAGTAGCTAGCTTGCGGGCCCGTGGGGAGACAATCAGGCGCCCGTTAGTCGCACCATTGGTCGCGCCGGTGTTGCCATTGGTTGTGCTGACCGAACTGCCTTGTGTTGATGCTGCGGCCGATTCAGCCGGGACCGAACCGACAACAGCCACGGGCTGGGGCGTTGGTTCGGGGGCTGGGCTGACTGCATCTGTGCCCCGTTGCTTCGCCTCTTCGATTTCCGCTTCGGTTTCAGCAATCAGGGCCACCGTAGCGCCGACTGGGGCAGTTTCCCCGGCCTGAACGATGATGACCCCTACATAACCTTCATAGAAGGACTCCACATCCATGTCGGCTTTGTCAGATTCCACGACAACGATGGTTTCACCCTTCTCAACCCGCTCCCCCTCTGACTTATTCCAGGAGACAATTTTCCCCTCGGTCATCGTAGAACTCAGGGCGGGCATGAAGACTTCGTAGATCATGATGAGCGTCTCGGCTGGCGTGCAGATTGCTAATTATTGCAGCCTCTCATTCTACAGTGCACCTGATCCCCCTTCAGTTGGTTTCGGCACTGCTTAGGCTCAAATCTCGCCGCGAATTGCCTCAATAATGCCATCACGCAGCAGAATCTCTACTTGCATTTTGCCAACGAGATTATCGCCCTTGTTGACCTGAAAGTAGCTATCGAGCTGTCCTTGCACCACTTCCTGCCCCATCTCCAGAATCTGCACCTGGTTGAGTTGCTGCAATACCTGGTTTTTCTGGTTGAGCAACTCCGCCTTGCGGTTGTTGAATTGCAACTGCAGGTCATCAAGTTGCTGCTTGCTAGCGCCACTAGGCCCTGTAGGCAACTGGATGCTTTGTTTTTGGATTTCGGAAAGCATACGTGAGTACTGCTGCTCGACTCGCTGAATTTCACCGTCGAGCTGGTTCAACTGAGCTTGCAGTTGCTGCTGGGCTTCGTCGCGCCAGCGAGGGGTAACTACAGCTTTGATCGTGACGTTGCGCTTGAGCAGCAGAGAGGAGGCAAGATCCATGTGTGGGGCAACTAGAGTGACTAAACTAACGTGAACTGAAAGCGAACTGGACCAGAGCTTGAGCTAAATTGAGCGACTGGTTGAACGAACGAGAACCCGTCGAACAGCAGGCGCTAATCGAACATCTCGCTAATCATATCCCGGTAACGCTGGGCGACAACCGGACGACGGACCTTGAGGGTTTGCGTCAACATGCCATTTTCTTGAGTGAAAGCTTCGCTTAAGAAGCGCACTGGCCCAATCCGGTCATCGGCACGGTAGCCTGGTCGGTTCTTGACTTCTCGCTTGAGTTCTGACTGGATCAGCTCGTAAAACGGCTTCTTGCTAAGGTCAAGCTGCTCTGGCTCAGCAGGGGTAATGCCCTGAGTAATAGCCCACTGTGCTAGCGCTTCTCGGTTAGGAACGATCAAGGCACCCAGCATTTTTTGGTCCTGTCCCACCAGCATGATCTGCTCAATGTACGGGCTGCGCAGGCAAGCGTCTTCAATCGGCTGTGGCTCGATATTCTCGCCATTGGTCAGCACAATCGTGTCTTTGGCCCTGCCAGTGAGCACCAGATCGCCATCGGGACTAAGCCAGCCCAAATCGCCCGTATCGAACCAGCCTTGAGGGTCAATGGCTTTGTTAGTGGCTTCCGGATCCCGGTAGTAGCCCTGCATCACCTGCGGTCCTCGGGCCAAGACCAAACCTTGCTGCTCGGCAGGCAGAGGCTGGCGACTGTCGAGATCGACAATCTTGATTTCAGTTTTGGGTAGCGGTCGTCCTGCCGAGCCTCGTAGATTGTGATCGGGCCGACGCACAGTCAGCACTGGCGAGGTTTCGGTCAGACCGTATCCCACCAAGATTTCAATTCCCACCTGCTCAAAAAACAGATCCAGGTGGGGAGCCAGTGAGCCGCCGCCACTGATCACCCAATCCAGATTGCCCCCGGTGGCCTCGCGGATTTTGCCATAGACCAGGCGCTCCCCCAAAGCATATAAAGGCCACAAACTAGCAGCCCGAAGACCAGCCAGGGCACGGGTTGCAGCCGAAGCGTTTAGATGCTCCAAGCTCATGTTGTCGGCAATGCGACGGTTGAGGAGGTAGTTTTGACCAGCCTGCAACAATGTCTGGACTAGCCTGCCTTTAGCCCCAGTTTGCTCGCGTAGATTCTTCTGAGCACCTTCGTAGATGGTTTCCCAGATGCGCGGTACAGCAACCATGTAGTTGGGCTTGTACTGCTTTAGGTCAGCTTTGATGTGGCGGATCGACGTGTAGATCTGCGTGCAGCCACAGGACAGCAAAAAGTATTCACAGGCGCGCTCGTAGGAGTGCCAGGTGGGCAAAATGCTCAGTATATTAGCGCCGACTTCGGGCCGTAACACGGTACCAAAGGTCGTGACCTGATGCAGCAGATTCCCGTGGCTGAGCATGACCCCCTTCGGCTTACCAGTCGTGCCCGAAGTGTAGATTAGGGTTGCCAAGGTGTCAGGAGTGATTTCAACTGCGCCAATATCGCGGTTGTCTCCTTTTTCCAGAACTTGTTTAAAGTTCAAGATGCCCTCAGGCGGGGTCTCATCCGAGAGCAGAATTGTGCGCTCAATCGGCAGTTTACCGACCTCCGGCTGGAGTTTTTTCAGGGCAGCTAGAGTTTCAATCACTAGAGTGTTACTGCCGCTGTGCTCCAGAATGTACAGCAGTTCTTCACGGTCGGCTTGGGGGCTGCGGGTAGCATCAGCCGCTCCTAGGGCCAAAATGCCCTGGTCTGCAATCATCCAGCGCGGGCAATTATCTGAGATCAGGGCAACGCGGTCACCAGGTTGCACGCCCAAACTGCGCAAGCCAGCCCCGAAGCGTAACAACTGATCGTAGAACTGGTCGAAGGTCAGGCTGACTTCTGGTTTGCTGTGGGGATCCCTGAGCGCAACCCGGCTTCCATAGAGCTGGGCTGCTTGTTGCCAAATCTCACGGAGGCTACGGGCGTTAGAAAAATCAGTAGGCGTCTTGCTCATGGGACTATCCTGACAGGCTACAGATTGCTGAACCATTTCAATAGTGGTCGCTAAAGGGCAGGGTTTTAGCTGACTTTGTGCCACGACTATAGTTGGCCTGACAAGTGGACAACAAAGCCACTGGCATTATGGTTGAACTATGCCAGAGCCTCTCCCACCGTCAAGACTGCATCGGGTTCTCATTCGCCTGTTCGGCGTCGGCGCGGGGGTGTTGCTAGCTCTCGTCTTATTGGCGGCGGCCCTGCCGGTCTTAGTTGACCCGAGCCCCTATCGATTGCCCTTGGAACAGGCACTCTCGCAGGCCACGGGGATGGTGGCTAGTTTAGAGCAATTAGAGGTTCGCAGTCCCCTTCGGCATTGGGGACAACCGGCCTTGGTCGCTCGTCTCCGTCTGGTGGAGCCGAGCTCTACCGAAGTAGCGCTGGCAGCACCTCAGTTGGCGGTTCGGCTAGCCTTACGGCCACTTCTGCGAGGACAACTCCAACCCAGTCAGATCACGATTGAGGGAGCTAACTTGCTGCTGCATCGCCACGTTGATGGCCTCTGGAACTGGCAGCCCCTTCTCAACCATCTAAACGAAACGCCGGGACAACCCACTGCGCTGGAATGCCTGAATACAACGCTCACGTTGGTTGACGACACAACAATTACAGCAAACCGTCGCACACCAGCCACCTATCGCCTTACCCAGACTCACCTGCACCTAGCTAAGCTCGGTGCTAGCGGTAGCCCACTCAAGCTTGATGCTCAGTTTCTGGGGGAGCAGGAGCCTGTGCCCCTGCACTTGCAGGGCAAGGTGGCCTGGAATGGGGAAGTAGATGTGCAGTTGCGAGCCACAGGACTCCGGCCCCAACGCTTTCGTCCCTATTGGCAGCCTTGGTTGGGCTTAAGAGAACTCGATGCAGCGTCTGACCTCAACTGGCATCTGAGTGGACGCTGGCCTGAGGGTTTGAGCATTGTGGGCAGCACGCAGTTGCAAGACTTGAACTGGCAGTGGTCAACTATTTGGGGGCCTGATCCCTTTCATCTAGACGAACTCAAGCTAGATGTGAATGGGCTGTTTGGACCTGACCAAGTTCAATTGCAACGGCTGACCTTAACGGCAACTGATTGGGCAGCGCTAGCCACAGGTAGGATCCAGACTTTAGAGCCAAACCGGAACCCTCAAGTTGCTCTAGAGATTGTCACTAGCTGGCTCGATCCCTACCGCGCCCGTCATAGCCTGCCGCTGGCTGCCGTACCGGAGCCCTACAGGGGTTTGTTGCAAACTGCTTCTGGCCAGGGTGACATGCGATCTGAACTGACCCTACAAGGTCACCTCAGTAAGCCTCAAATCGAGGGGATTGTCGAGTTCAATCACTTGGCAATAGCGTCACCAGAACTGGCTCGGCCCATCGATGCAGTCGATGGCCAAGTGCTTTTGAAGGATGGCCAACTCAAGTTTCGAGATTTGCGTTTGCGGCTGAGCGATAGCGCACTGGTGCTGAGTGGTCAGTTAAATTCTGAGCGAGTTCAGGTGCAGGTACAAGGGCAGGGCGTTCAGTTAGTGCAACTTCAGGCTTTGCTTGCGTCCAAAAGTTTGCAAGCACTGCGCAACCAATTGCCAATTCAACCTTCGCTCGAGGGGCTAGCGGATCTGAACTTGCAGGTGCAGGGAACGCTAGCGGCTCTAGAGATCAAGGGGGAAGTAGCTCTAATTGAGGCAATGCTCCATCCAGGAGCGCTTCAGGGAGAGGTTCAAGGTGAAGCTCAGACCGTCGAATTCAGCCCCCCGGTAGCTGAGCCTAGCTCGTTATTTTCCCCCAGGCCGCCGCTGTTGCAATAGACTCTATATAAAGAGCCTCATCAATAGGTACAGATATTTCCATTTGCGGTAGGTAAGCTGGACGTGGCAAAGGTTTCTTCTGTTTGGCAGCAGGTACAGGTGTCAGCCCGTCGATTGAATCTGAGTGTCTTACAGAGTGGATTAGCGACTTGGGCATTGGTGCTTCTGACCAGTGCTGCGTTGCTGCTATGGAATTGGAAGCTAGTTTTAGCAACCGGGGTTGGTGTGACGATGATGGCGCTGGTGTATGTGCTCCAGTCTTGGGACTGGCGGCTGCACTGGTCTGATATCCGCCGCTTCTTGAGTGGTCCCAATCGCCAACTGGTGCTGTCGGTGGGCACAGGGGCCATGGCGACCCTGACCACTTACATTGCCGTCTCGATCTGGACCGATGCTCAGAGCCGTTGGTTAGCCTCTGGCGCAATTCTGCAAGGTCTGGCAACCCTGGCGGTACTGCTATTGCTGGTGTGGGAGATTATCAATCGCCACGCCCAGCAAGATGACGAGGAAATCAGCCGTCTGCTCAGCGACCTGACCGAAACCGATCCGCTCAAACGCCTGATCGCAGTGCGTCAGCTGCATCGCTTTGTCCGTCGCATTCCTCTCAACGCAGACCAGCGTCAGACTCTCTCGGATTCTTTTCGGATGCTATTAGGGCGCGAAAGCGAAGAAACAGTGCGCGAAGCTGTTTTCGAGAGCTTGGAAGTGATGGAAACCCAGTCCTTAGGACGGGGGCGTTAGGCGCGAGCGCTAAATTACGGTTAATGAACCACGTATAGAAGCCAATAGAAGTCAGAAGAGAGGCAACAATTCTGTCTCTCTTCTGACTCCTGTTGGTCATTAGAGGCTTGCTCTTCAGCTCAAGCCCTAAGCACAAGCTTTACTCAATGAAGAATGGTGTGGTTCTGTTCCTAAGCTCAGAGCAGATTTTATGATGGAACTAAAGGCAGAGCGAGGGAGTTCAACGCCCGCTGGTGGAGTCAGAGCTTCAAGCTTTGCACCGTAGCGAGGATGGGTTTATGAATTTCTCCCGATCGTTTCAAGCGCTCTTGCAGTATCTTTCCGAAGCAGTCGCCCGCATTTTTAGTCCTAGAGATGACGACTACCCAGCTACCGGCATGCAGCCCTATACGGGTGACCCCTATCGTGATGGTTATTGGCGGGATGGCGAGTTTTAGTTCTGTTCTCTTTAAGCCTTCTGACTCAAATTGTAAGAGTCATATTGTGACCAGAAAGAACCCCTGAGTGCAGGCATCACGGGTTCTTTCTGGTCTAGAGCTTGGGTTTCCAAGACTTGCCTCCAAGTCAGCGTCCTTTCGCGGCCTATGCTAGCTTCTAGTTAGCAATGTAACTTTCTGTAACCAGATAATGGACAGCGCAGAACTGGCTCGCTACTTAGAACAGACGAATAGTATTAGCAAGCCTTGGCTCTTGGTGCAGTTGCGGTTGCAGAAATTACAGGAAGAGCGGGCTCAGCTATCAGAGGCCGAGTACGTTCAACGCCTCAGTGACATTCACTCAGACTTGATGAGCCTGGGCGAATGGTGGGTGGGCATTGAAGATGAGGTGTTTTAAGCCGCGCCACCGCTCTGCTCAGCAGGATCGGGTAGCCATTCTTTCTGACGCAAAACCTCTGCTGCCGCTGTGCGCAACTCCTCGGAACGGGCTGTTGCTAGCGTTTGTTCTAAAGCCAAACGCACGCGCTCATCATCGTGATTGCTCAATGCCCGGACAGCCTGCCACTGTACCCGGCTATCAGTGTCCTCTGCTAGAACTTTCAGTAAAAACTGCAAGATGTCAGGTGCCGGAATCTGCCCCAGCGCTCGCACTGACTGCTTGCGGACCTGCCATTCCGAGTCACTGAGAGCCTGCACTAGCGCCGGGATTGTGCTGCTATCCACAATCTGTCCGAGCGCGCTGACGGCCTGCCAGCGCACTTGCCAGTCTGGATTGGCCAGCAATTTTTCTAGCGCCGGCACGGTTTGAGGGTCGCCAATCTGACCGAGAACCTGGGCTGCCTGACCCTGAACCAAAGGACTGCCGTTTTCCAAGGCCGTCATCAAGGCTGGGGTGACTTGAGGATCGGCAATTTGCCCCAAGGCGCGAAAGGCATGTTCCCGTACTTCGCTACTCTCATCTTCAAGCGCACAGGCGAGTAGGGCAGGGATTGCATCGGGAGCGCCAATTCGACCCAGCGCCCAAGCCACTCGACAACGGACCCGCCAGTAACTATCCCGTAAGGACTGAATCAAATCGGGCACAGCGGCCGCGTCGCCAATTTGGCCTAGGGCCTCGGCCGCTTCAACTTGGTGTCCACTGCGGCTATCTTGCAAAACGCGCACTAGCGACGGGATAACGCTAGGGTCGGCAATGTATCCTAGCGTCCAAATGGCTTGGGTACAGACATCCCAGTTAGAGTCCTCCAAGGCTCGCACCACCGCAGCCACTGCCTGGGGATCTTGGATCTCTTGAAGCGCACCCATGATCTGAAGTTCGCTGATTCCTTGAAGCCGGACGGTAGGCTCAGGGCTGGTTAGGGCAGTCAGCGCCTCACTCAGATTCATGATTCACCTGCGAATGTTTGCCTTCTGTGTCTAACATAGCGGTCCTGTTCAGAACCAACATTTATCGCATGGTAAGACCTGGAAGAGACGGGCGGGCTAGCGTTCCAAACCTTCAGGAACGGCATTGCTTAATCCGGACACTCACCTGCAACTTGGGACTAGCGCTCAGCTCCTCGGAGGGACAATCCAAGGCAGAAAGCTGGTACCACAATTCTTTGTAATCCCCTGGCACAAAATCAAGACGTTTGGCCGGTTATTTTGTTGCCGAGCAGACTGAGAATCTGCCGTTTGAGTTCCAGTCACAGTGTCAAGATAAATGTAGGTCCCTTCCCTCACCCCCCGTCTCTCATTACCGCTTATGACTGCGCTGCTGACTATTCTGGACCGGGCTCTCTCAGGTCATGATCTACTACCTCAAGAGGGATTGCAGCTGCTTACTCAGATTGAGCCAGAGGCCATTGCCGCCATTGGCGCAGCTGCAAACCAGCTGCGGCTTGAGCAGGTAGGTGAGACGGTCACTTACGTTGTCAACCGCAATATCAACTTCACTAATATTTGCGAACAACACTGCAATTTCTGTGCCTTCCGCCGCGATGAAGGGCAACCAGGAGCCTACTGGCTATCACCAGAGCAGATCCGCGCCAAGGCAGCCGAGGCTGTGCAGCAAGGGGCAACAGAAATTTGCATGCAAGGGGGGCTGCACGTGGGCGCCAAGCTCAACGGGCGCTCTTTAGACTATTACCGGCAGCTAGTACACACACTCAAAGAAACATTCCCACAGCTGCATTTGCATGCCTTTTCACCGCAAGAGGTTCAATTCATTGCCCGTGAAGACGGCTTGAGTTTTGCTGAGGTGATCACAGCTCTGCATGAAGCAGGCGTGGATTCGATGCCAGGAACGGCAGCTGAAGTGCTGCACGACAGTGTGCGCAAGATTTTATGCCCAGAAAAAATTGACTCCGCAACCTGGCTAGAAATTGTCGGGACTGGACACCGGCTAGGCCTACCCAGCACTAGCACCCTACTCTCTGGGCATATCGAAACGCCGGAGCATCAGATTCATCACTTGGAAGCCCTGCGTCAGTTGCAGCAGCAATCACTGCGCCATAGCGAGACAGCGATTACCGAGTTCATTCTGCTGCCCTACATCGGTCAGGATGCCCCTCCAGCTTTACGCAAGCGGGTAGGACGGGACCAGCCAGTGCTCAAGGATGCGCTACTCCTGACTGCCGTAGCGCGGCTCTATCTAGGTCGTTGGATTGTTAATCATCAACCTAGCTGGGTCAAGCTGGGCCTGACTGGGGCGACAGAAGCGCTGCGTTGGGGCTGCAACGATATTGGCGGCACCTTGATGGAGGAGCATATCACGAGCATGGCAGGGGCACAGGGGGGAACTTGTCAGTCAGCGGCACAGTTGCAGGCGGCCATTCATTCCTTGGGACGGCCTGCGGTCCAACGCGATACTCTGTATCGTCGGCTCTCAACACCTACTGTGGCTCCCCTTTCTGTGGCCGTATGACATCTTGGAGGAAAGGGTTTCTTTTAAGGTGGTCACCGCAATATGAGCGTCAAAAAACAGTTTTCTAGCTTTGAAGACATGCTTCAAGAGTCTTCGACCCCGGTTCTGGTTGACTTCTACGCGCCTTGGTGTGGCCCCTGCCAGATGATGGGACCTATTCTGGACGAGGTAAACCGTCGGCTCGACGGTCAGGTGAAGGTGGTGAAGATTAATACAGATAAATATCCTGAGCTAGCCTCCCGCTACCAAATTGGGGCGTTGCCAACCTTAGCCCTGTTCCAGGGCGGTGAGGTGCGGGAGCGCTTAGAGGGGGTAGTGCCCGCTGAGCAACTAGTTGCCCGCATCCAGCAGGTGCTCGCGTAAGGGTATTCCGCTAGAGGCAAATTGATGGCGCGTTGGGGTTTCGAGTTGTAACGTTTTGCAAAAGAGCGTAGAATATGCTTGGTAAAGAAAAATCAAGCAATGTTTAAAGTAAACACAGCCGACTACGACTTCGCAAACCCCAACGCGCTCTACGTCGCCAAGCAGAATCTGGAGTACTGGGTAGTCCAGTACATGTCTGAGGATTCGGCTGGGGTTGGTTACGGCAGTGACCTGCGCACCGCCATGATCAACGCTGAGTGCGACGCCTTTGTCCAGTACCTGGCGACTGTCAATTTCTAGGCCGCTTTACTCAAAGTTCATGCCGGCTTCCTGCAAATTCACCGATATGATCTGGCTTGGGTAGCGAGCGCACCAGAGAATGGGCGTGTTGCCACGTAAAGACAGTATGTCGCTTGATAGTGCAGGGAATACACGCGGGACAGCCAGAGAGCTAACGCTCACAGCTAACCCGCAGATCATCTCAGAGTCGATTAGCCCCCGCGATGCTAATGACTACTACAGCTTTAGCGTCAATAGTCGCAGTAGCTTTAGACTAGCTGCTGATGGCTTTGGTTCAAATGTGAATGCTCAACTGCTCAACGCCAAGGGAGCAGTCATTCAGAACTCGTTGAACCCTGGCACCGCACCTGAAATTATTACCAGGCTGCTCAATGCAGGCAACTACTTTATTCGGATCTTCCGAGCTGGAGCTGCCACAAATTATCGGTTAAACGTTTTTGCTGACCTAGCTGGCAACGACATTCCCAATGCTCAGGGTTTGGGACGGTTGACCGGCCCTCGGAGCTATACAAACTTTGTCGGCAATCCCGATTCTGTCGATTACTACCGATTTAATGTCGGCGTTCGCAGTACCTTTAACCTAACGCTCAACGGGTTGAGGAATAACGCCAACGTACAGCTTCTTAGTGGTCAGGGTAACGTGCTACAGGCATCTAATCGCCCTGGCGCCAACCCTGAAATCATTAATAGAACCTTGAACGCGGGGCTCTACTATATCCGCGTTTCTCAAGGGGTGCGCAACACAGCCTACGGCCTTAACTTAAATGCCTCGCCAGATCCAGGCAACAATTTACCAGCAGCTCGCCCCTTAGGGGTTAGTTCTACACCCACGTCCTATGCGGATTTTGTCGGTGTAACGGACCCCAACGACTACTATCGCTTTAGCCTAGCAGAGACAAGTGATTGTGCTCTAACGCTTAGTAGCATGGGGGCGAATGCCAATCTGCAGCTCCTCAACGGTAGCGGGGCTGTGCTGCAAAGCTCTAATAACTTAGGTCGTGCCACTGAGTCGATTAGTCGTAATCTAGGCGCGGGCGATTACTATATTCGGGTGTTTTCGGGCGGTGTCGGCGTGAACACCCGCTACACCCTCGGTGCTACAGCTATCCCGACGGCTATTACTCCCAATCCAAACCCTAATCCAAACCTCAATCCCACATTGCAATGGGTAAGACAGCTAGGTAGCGCAGCCAATGACTACTCCTATGGAGTTGCCGCCGATAAAATAGGCAATGTCTATATTGCAGGTGCAACCGAAGGCAATTTAGGCGGTGCTTTTGTTGGCGGTAGTTCTGATTCTTTCCTAGCGCAATACAACAGCAGTGATGTTGCTGCCGCTAACAGTCCTCGTAAACCGAATGGTGCCAATAGTGCTAACCGGGACGGCTTCTCGAGCGTTGTTGTAGATGGTTCCAATAACTACTACGTTGCGGGTGCTAGAAACGTCACGGCTCCGTCACCCCCTTCCTTCACCGGTTCGGGAGATGCCTATATCGCTAAGTACAACAGCGATGGCAGTCAAGTGTGGGAGAAAAACTTGAATATTGCTGGCATCGAGTTAGCAACTGGTTTAGCTGTAGATAGTAGCGGCAATGTCTATCTGTCGGGCGTTACTGCTTCGCTAGGAACACCTGGTCTAGCCGACGCCTTCGTTGCTAAATACAACAGTAGCGGCGATCTAAGCTGGAGCCGACAGCTAAATTTGAATAATGCCGATGCTGCCTACGGTGTGGCGGTTAATAGCACAACTGGCGATGTCTACATCACTGGTATTAGCAATGCCACGATTAACTTGAGCAGTAGTACGCCCTCTTTTAGTGGTGGAGATGCCTTTATTGCTAAGTACAACAGTGGCGGTACTTTCCAATGGTCCCAAACTCTGGCTAGTGCAGCTAGTGACTATGCTCGGGGCATTGCAGTAGATAGTTCGGGCGGCATTTACATCACAGGTGAAACCGCAGGCGCTCTGCCTGGGCAAACCTTTGCTGGCGCGACGGATGTCTTCGTTGCCAAATACGACAATACTGGCAGCCGAATTTGGCTACAACAGGCCGGTACCGCAGGCGATGACCAAGGCCAAAGCATTGCCACCGATAGTGCAGGCAACGTCTACGTCGCTGGTGAAACCAAAGGAGCCCTGCTGGGCAGCACGCCGATTGGCGGCTCTGATGCGTTCATTAGCCGATTCAGTGGGGACGGAGCGCTGCAATGGATTCAGCAACTGGGCACCGCAGGCGACGACGAAGCCTACGGCATCACCGTGGATAATCTGGGCAGTGTCTATGTAACTGGTCAAACTTTCAGCGCCTTCGCCGGAGCCTCGAATGCAGGCGCTTATGATGCCTGGGTTGCTCGCTATAGCCTTAGCTGAGATTACTAGTCCCAACTCGTTGAGTTGAGATTACTGAGCCCAGTTCAGAGATTGGGCTCAATCCTCAACCACCCTAAAGCCCTGGTTTCTCGCCAGGGCTGTCGTACCTCGCTGGTCCTTACTGTGGACTGGCTGACCGATTAAACGGATTTTGCCGGTGCCGTTGGGGCGGGTATTGCCGCTAATTTCGTTATCTTTGGACTCAGGTTGGCTGCCGCTGAGGGTAATATTGCCCGCCACCGTGTTGTTGGTAATGCGGTTGTTACGAGCTAACCCAGGCGAACCATTGCGGTCAGCTGCTAGCAGAATATCTGCGCCATCAGTGAGCGTATTGCCCTCAATTCTTAAGTCTGTAGCAACACCAGTTTTGTAGATGCCGATATAGGCATTGCCCCGGTTACGACGAATGCTGCCGCCCCGAGCTTCCGTCCCGCTCGATTCCTGGTGCAGAATACCTTCGCCATCGGTGAGGTTATAACGTCCTCCCTCTAGCTTGCTGCGAAAATCGTAGAACTCGTTGTCCTCAATGCGGTAATTCCAGCCAGCAATATCAATGGCGCGGTGCTCGTTGGTATCGTGACCTTTGGCTAAACGCATGCCAGTGACCGTATTGCGCTCGGCCCGCTGCCCTTGAATGAAATTGCGCAGCACTTGAGCCCCGTCCCCACCAACATGAATGCCAACTCGACCGCTCACAAAAACATAGTTATCGGCAACAATAACGCCCTTGCGAAACAGATGGGGATCGCTTTCCGGTGTCGCCGGTTTGGCTTGAGTGGCCTCACGATTAACCCGAATGCCATAGCGGTTGTCGTAGTCGAAGACAACATCCCGCTCGGTTGTCACTCTGGGAGTGCCGCCCCGTTCTTGCAGCACATAACCTCGCTGCACAAAGTTATCAGTTGCACGGGCTAGCCGATTGTTGGCTACTAAAACGTTCTCACAAACTGACACTTCAATGGCGCTGGAATGACGGTCCGTCCAACGTTGCTCCGGTTTCTGCCAATCCTGTGGCACCCGCTTTTCTTGCCCTACAGCATGAGTGATGCGATTGCCATAGACCAAGCAATTGCTCAAGCGTGGAGCTTTGAGGGCAATACGAGCATGATTGAGCGTCAAGTTGACAACGCCAATCTTGCTAGCCGTCTCAGCCTGACCTAAATTAATCGATTTGAAGCCCCGGGCAGGGAACTCAAACCGCGTAGGTGGCATGTATTGATCATCGCGGGCATGAGTGATGCCCTTCGGGTCTGCCCCTCGCAGAATAACGCCGCTCTTGAGTTCTAAACTGTCTTCAAAGCGATAGGTGCCTGCTGGAAAGAAGAGCACGCCGCCACCTGCGGTCACGATGGCAGACTGGGCCGCATTGACTCGGTCAAGCAGGGTTGCTCCCTCAAACTCCTCAATGCTGCGTACCGTGCTCCAGTTGAGTTGATCAGTCCAGCCAGGGCGGGAAGCAGCACCCAACGCGGGTTGCGCCTGTCTTGTTTGGTTAGAGGACTGACTGATAGCCTCAGCTGAGACTCTTGAGTTAGATTCAGCCCCAGGCTCAGTTGGCACCTCAGCTTTAGGCTCAACCTCACTAACGGGGGACAAAGCTTGTGAAGGTATCGAAGGTGCTGGGGTACAGGCTGCAAGTACCAGACTGAGCATCAAGCTCAGCCCCAAACTCAGCACAATTCCCAAACCAACGCTTAAACCAAGCCGGACAAGCCAGAGAAGGGATCGCAGCATGGGCACCACGTTAGCAGGCTGACTATGAAGTTTCCGTGAAAGTCCTGAGACGATTTATAAAACCTTCCCTGTCAACGTATAGATGCGGAGAAAGCTGTTTAGACAACTTTACTAAGCTTGCTGTGTGGCAGAATTGGGGACGGTGAATTGAAGTAGCCCCCAATTCTGGGGAGATCACCTCCTGTCAACTCTCCTCTGATCGACTTTTGAGTGTGGTGTAGCCGTTTCACCGAATCCTTCATGCTGAATTTGTTTCATTTGCGACGGTGTGCTAACCGTCGATATTGGTCTACCTTAGCCCTCACTGGAATTGTCACTAGCTCAATCGCTGCTCTCGTTAGCCCGCTCCCGGCTCAATCGCAGCGTGTTCCTGCCTCTACCTGGCGACATGCCTCGTTTCCAGTGGATAACTTCCGGGGCTATAGCTCGCTGTTCGGGCATCGTTCTTCGCCATTCCATGCCGATAGCGGTGGTCCTGTCAATTCTGAGTTTCACAGTGGCCTGGATATTGCAGCACCACGCGGCAGCTACGTACGGAGTTGGTGGGGCGGCCAAGTTGAATCTGTGATTAGCGATAACCGTTGCGGTACAGGTCTGGTAGTCCGCTCGGGGGGCTGGAAGCATACATATTGCCATATGGAAGGCACAGTCTTAACCGCGAACGGTCGGGCCTATTTAGAAGATCCCGAAGGGCGAGTGCGAACCTGGGACGGCCAAGTCGTTCAAACAGGTCAACCGATTGGACGGGTTGGCATGAGTGGGCGGACGACAGGTCCCCACCTGCACTGGGGGCTTAGTTATAATGGTCGCCGCATTGACCCAGCCGTGGTCTTGCGAGCCATGTACGGACAGCGACGGCGTTAGAGTTGAGCCGCTGGTTGAGTGCCTGGGTGACCTCAGATTGATGACCTCATTGATAACCTCAGCGTCTCAAACCTGACTGCTCCCCAAGGCACTCCCGTAAACACTTCCTAAGGGCCCACCAAAAGACAAGGTGACTCGGTCCTTGGCCCGGTGAAGATTGAAGTCCAGGTTGGCTGTGATCTGTCGGCCTTGCTGCGTCAAGGCTAGATAGTCTAGAGCGTCCCGGAGGTAAGGATATGCTTTGGCTCGATAGAAGTTTGGGTAGCCCTGCCGCAGTTCATCTGGATTACGGTAGCCCTGCTCCTGATTGACGCCAATCTCTTCAAATTCATAAAAGAGAGCATTAATCTTAGTCAGATAACGAGGATCGCTGAGCTGGCCAATGAGATCAGCAGCTCGGACTAAACCTGGGTAACTGCAAGTGTCTTGGTGGTCTTCGGCACTAGGAACCGGGAAGCGAGTTAGTTCAATGTTGGTCTTGATGGCGTCCACGTTGATCACGCCCTCCTTGACCAAGAGGTGACTACCAAATCGCTCTTCAACAAACAACTTACCTCGGTCGACATGCACCGGTTGCAGCGCTGCGTCTGATGCACCAGGAGGCAGTTTGAGCTGGTCGCCATTTAGTCCAGTCACGTACTCATTCTCGGTATCTCCCCGACAAACGCCTTTGACGTAACCGATGTCGTGACAGATGAGAGAAACAATAAAATTGAGCCAGTCTTCGCAAGAAACTTGACCATCTCGAATATGCTTGCCCCGCAGAATTTCTTGCCCTACTAAGGTGACAAGAATTGTGTGGTCAACATTGTGATAGAGCGCATCGCTGTTGGCAATGTATTCTAAGGCCATTACCCCCACCCACCCGATAATGTCCTCATAGTCACGCTTCAAGTTGCCGTAGTTGCGCCGATAACCGTCTTTAAGTTGATCCACAAAATTGTGAATCAAAACTTCAGTTGTGTTCAGCATGCTCACCAAATCTTGTGGTAGAGGGCAAGAAACAAGACCATTAGCCGCCTAATCCAATCGAGATTTATAAACGACAGCATCAGCTAGCATCAGCTCTAACATTGCTGTCGCTAGCCCTTGAGAATTGTGTCAGAGCAGGTCAATATCTTGACGCCTTGAGATTAGGAAAGATAAGGCCTAGCTTTACTCTCTCTTGCTCTTCCATCCTATGCTGTGTTAACGCCAGCCTCGTGATCTGGCGCACTGGATTGCGGTGATACTGGCTCAATTTTCACCCAGATTCGAATAAAGCTTCTTGCAGGCATTGAATATAACTGGTCTTTTCCTTGTAAATTAGAGCTAGTTTCAATACTTACCTCAGTAGACAGAGGTAGAACTGTTGCAGGTTTCTCTGGTGAAAACTTGGAGCTGTTGGTGAAGTCTGAACCACCTGTCTAGTTTACTGATAGCCCAAGCGAAGAGTTATGCCACAAGAAAGAGGATCAGCTAGCAATTAAAGCTGTAAGGTTAGCCTAAAAACTAAATCGAACGAGATTAATACCCAATTTGAGTAATACTAAAAGATCTAAGACTCTGAGTCCGACAGTGGTTGTGTCACCAGAGCTAATGCAAAAGGCAATGCTGATCCATGAGCGGCTTTGCCAAGCTTATGGTTGCCCTGTACCTTTTTTTCGGGATTTAGACCCCATCAGTGAACTGGTTTGGTCGTTACTATCGCATCGCACCTATAACGCTGACTCAGACCGTGCCTTCAAAAGCCTAACGGCTCGCTTTCCAACCTGGCCTGCCGTTCGTGATGCCCCTTTAGAGGAAGTCGAGGCTGCAATTGCCGCTTGTACCTGGCCTGAACAGAAAGCGCCTCGGATACAACGGGTGCTCCAGCTGATCAGTGAGCACTGTGGCGAATTATCTCTAGATTTTCTGGGCGAGCTGGAGGTGCCAGCAGCCCGAGCTTGGTTGGAATCGTTGCCCGGTGTTGGCCCCAAGACCAGTGCTGCCGTGTTGATCTTCAGCCGTCTGCACCGTCCAGCACTGCCGGTCGATAGCCACCACCATCGAGTTGCTCAGCGCTTGCAGCTTATCCCGGCTGGAGTAGCAGTTGGTCCTGCCCATGTCCTATTAGAGGCCCAATTGCCGCCCGATTGGAATGCTCAACAGGTCTACGACAACCACGAGGTCTTAATGATGCATGGACAGCGCTGCTGTTTTTACTACAATCCAGATTGCAAGCGCTGTCCTGTTCTGGACCTTTGTCCTTCCGGCCAAGAGCGTTTAGGCTTGCTCAGTCAGGAAAAAAATTAGCTTCCTGCTGCCTAGCTGAAATCTACAGGGTGCAAAAAAGATTGCAATCTTAGTGTCTGAATTCATCTGATCGATTCATCTATAGACTCATCTATAGACACTGCAACACAATAAACTGGCTAGACCCATTCGGTTCAATGAATCGAGCCTAACCAGACTGTCTAGTAGAAAAGCAAGTAGGGAAAAGTAAGTAGAAAAGGCAATTGCTCTGTCAGGTATAACCCTCTAGGAAAACGCCTTAGGGAGTTGTTGGTGTACCAGGAGTTGCAGCGCCTGGGCTTGTTGTGTCACCTGTTATACCACCTGTACCCGTACCATCAACACCTACACCTGGGCTTGTTGTAGTGCCACCTGTTGTGCCGCCAGTACCATCGGTACCCGTACCTCCACCTGTACCGCTCTGCCCGCAGCCAGACAAAGCCAAGGGCAAAATCGTTAAAATCAGGGCAAAAACACCAGTCCAAACAGTTTTGGACAAATCAGAAGCCTTCATGGCTGTAGTTCCTCTAAAAATTATGGACTCTAGCAGGCTCTGAACATTTAAGAACATCAAGCCTTTAATTCCCTCTTTCCAAAAGCTACTTGTTACCGATCTAGCGCCCCACCAAAAGCTAGGGTTCTGATTAAGCCCGATTGTGCCCGCGAAGACAAAAACTTCTATTGCTATTTACAAAACTCTGCTCTACAAAGCATATTGCCCTGTACACTACCTATTAAATTACTAATAACTTGCAATCGCCTTTGGCAGCTTACAAGTAAGCTGCCAAAAACATTAACCTGATCAACGAGATCAGGCTAACCCGAGCATCTAGGGCTGAGTCGTCGTTCTAGGCTGACTGGACGACGATTGTGAATTAGCCGGTCGGTTGGAATTGGAGCGGGCTTGTTGATAGTAGCTGAGCACTTGTTGAGTGTAAGTTGCGGTCTGAGCGCTGTTATAGCGATCTGAATCCCCAGTCATCCACCAAGCGGCAGCTCGACGTACCGCGACAGACTCATTGCCGCTGACCCGATACTCGTCCTGCAAAACATCGCGCATAACGCAGGTCAAGACATTGCGGGCCGTCGCTGGACTGGCTTCAAACTGCGCGGGGGTTAACTCGCGACCGATACAAGATCTCGACCAGCGCGGAATGTTACCTGGCATCACTTGCCATTCGCTGTAAAGCCCATCATTCGCAATGCCAGTTTTGGGGGCAGCTTGACGCAGAGCTTCTACTAGAGCTGCCACCTGAACAGTTGAGACTCGTGCTGGAGCAGTTTGCGCCTGTACGGGCAGGGTTGTGCAAAGGGTGGCACCGACTAGCAGGCTGCCAAATAGTCTGTGCATCGTTCAGTTCCTCCTCAGATTGAGTCCATTGTTGGAGAGCACTTGTCCAGGATGAATATGCCTGAAGACAGATCCGGCTGTGTAGGTGGCAGAAAGCACTACCCTGTAAGACTGGCTAGAACTGACCCAGTGAACGGCATGGTCACGGGCATTGGCAGGACGTAATGAAGACAGCAGCAACGCTTTCAGGGTTTATCAGATGGCTTACCTGATTCAAATCAATGTCAACCCTAAAGGCGGCGTGCCCAAACATCCTGTACCGCAAACTCAGGTACAAATTCAGGGCGTGGTAGGGGACAAGCAGCGCTATCGACGCTTCCACGGAGGACCGACACGGGCAGTTTCGCTCTATTCCTACGAACATCTGCAAGCTCTGCAAGCCGAAGGACATCCAATCACGCCAGGAGCAACGGGCGAGAACTTAACGATTCAGGGTCTAGATTGGCCAGAATTGCAGGTTGGCGACCAGCTGCAGGTTGGCGAGCAAGTCTGTTTGGAGATCACCAGCTATGCCGTCCCCTGTAAACAGATCACTTCCTGCTTTATCGACGGCGACTTCAGTCGGATCTCGCAGAAACGGCACCCTGGGTGGAGTCGGCTTTATGCGCGGGTGATTCGGGAAGGACTCGTTGCCCAAGGTGATCTAGTTCAGCGGATCAGGGTTAAGGGCTGCACAGTACAAGGGTAATAACTGTACCCTTTCAGCTCTACCCCTGTGACCCCACAAAAAATTTTGCTAGTCGTGCATCAACAGACTTCTGAGTCTGGCAGTGTTGGGCAGCTTCTTCAACAGCAAGGCTATGAACTGGACATGCGCTGCCCCGGTTTGCAGCCATTGCCAGCACATCTAGAGAACCATGCAGCAGTCGTGGTCTTTGGTGGGCCGATGAGCGCTAATGACAGCGAAACTCTGCCTTCTATTCGCACAGAGCTCGATTGGCTACCGATGGTCTTAGCTTCTGGCAAACCTTACCTGGGCATTTGCTTAGGAGCACAGTTGCTGGCCCGGGCTCTGGGAGCCCGAGTCGCACCCCATCCTGAGGGTCTGCGGGAGATTGGTTACTTTCGGATCCAGCCCACCCCTGAGGGGCGAGCGCAAATCCCTTTGCCCATGCAGGTCTACCACTGGCACCAGGAAGGATTTGAGCTGCCTACGGGAGCGGTGCTGCTAGCAACTGGGGAAACGTTCGCTAATCAAGCCTTTCGTTATGGCCAAAATGCCTACGGCCTCCAGTTTCACCCAGAGATGACCCAGACGATTATGGAACGATGGACCGCCACTGCGCCTGAACAGCTCAGTCTGCCAGGCGCACAGTCTCGCACTGAGCAACTTCAAAAGCATGCTCTCTACGGTCCTCTACTCAAGACCTGGCTGCAAGGTTTTCTGGAGCACTGGCTGCATCAGAGGGCAGAACCGCAGCTAGTAATCGAGAGCAACTAGTTGCGTCACTGAGAACCACTGCTTTTCTCCAGTTCTGACCGCACTTGCAGGCTCTCTAGTACTGGAGAAGAAATCTCACGGCCAGATTGTTGACACTCAAACAATACTGGTGGTAACTTAAGAGTTGAGGAAGGTTCCTCAGCAAATAGTTTGAGGTAAAAGATATGAACACTGTACTTAAAACCGCTGCTCTTGCCGCTGTCGTCACGATTTCTGTTGCGACCACAGCTGATTGGGTAACCGCTAGCCGCAGTCCTTCAGTTGAGCATATGCTCACAGCTACGCTGCCCAAGGATGTTGTAGACCACATGCTGACGGCTGAAGTACCAAGTCAGGTCCGCAACCACATGCTGACGGCTGAAATCCCAGCTAAAATTCGTGAGCGTATGTTGACGGCTGAAATACCAAGTCAGGTCCGCGATCACATGCTGACCGCTTCAGCCTCTCCTAGGGACAATGGCTACTACATCGATCTGATTCAAAGAGCCTAGTTTGGTTTAATAGCTACAGTAGGTTGCTAGTTTGCTGTAGCTTAAATTAGGTTTTGTATTTGAATTGATTGGCAGAGCCCTACTGTTTTCGGCTAGGGCTTTGCTAATTTAAATTTGTCCGTTTCCCTTAAAATCTTCGAGTTGCCAGTGCCAAAACTGCCACTTTAGAGCACTGTTCTGAGATATCTGCAATCGAGTGCCTGAGTTGGGCTCAGGTGCCTGACTTGAAGAACCTTAAACTAAATGCTTTCTCCGCAAACCAGCTCAATTCTAATTAGAGGTTGAGTATTGAAGCGGAACTCGGCTGAGCCATAGACATAGTCAAGCATATTGGCAACAGTGCCCATGGGCGAAAGCTCAGTGAGGACTTCTAGAAGGGCGAGGCTGACTAGTTTTAGCATGGCGGTGAAGAACTCTTTGAGAGGAGTATCAAACTGAACGAGGGTCAAATCCCTCAGGGTATGCACCTAACTTTTAAATTGGGTTCCAGCAAGCAGGCTTCAACGTCGGTATTTGTGAGGAAAAGATCGGAATATACGTAGAGATCAGTGGCAACAGACAAGTTTAAAAGTTTAGATTCTGATCGAAGCAGGTTCTTGCGTTCTTCTAGTCTTTGGAGTCGCGCAACAAACTGCATCAATCACGTCAAGCTCTGTTGATTTAGAGCTTAAGAGAAAAGCTAAGACCTGTCATGCCGCCTTCCTACCAATCTGTTGGCAGAAAACTGTCAGCGATTGTCAGCCCAGTTTGAATCTGGAACTCTTCTTTGCCATTTTCGGCAATGCTAGTGGCCTAACCTGGCAAGCAAACTCGCCTAAATTGGGAATGCAGATTGCTAGCAGTCGTCCTACAGTGAGAGTCATCTCACCAGGGCACTTCGATGATGACTGTTGCCAACGCCACTTCCCAGCCCCGTCCTGCCATCGCCCAGCTCGTCGCCAGGATTCTAGAAACAGGTCAAATCACCCGTTCTGAACAACATCTTCTGCTATCCGATCTGATCCCTCTGCTGGTGTGCAATTTAGCTGAGCAACAACTCATTGCTCAAGTCTTAGAAGTTCTGCAAGCCGGTCGATTGAGCGTTATTGATTAGAGGTTGCACCAGTTCTACCTGTGCAGCTCAGTTTCACCCTCAGTTCCCAAAGCTTTTAGGTTCATCTGATCGGGCGAGTCAACTGGATGATGCGTCAGAGCCACCGCCAGTCGTATTCTGAATTTCCCAAGGTTGAGGGAGGCTAATATGCTTGAAAAACTACTCTTAGCAATCGCTGTTACGCTCTCGCTCAACTTGTCTTTTGGGCTGCGCTCCAGTGTAATTACCCCTGAGACTGAGTCCGCCCAGCAGAATTTTAAAGGCTCATCTCTGTTGTTGAGCCTGAGAGCAGCTTCTGCAAAATCTGTATTGCCAGGTGCATTGCCAGGACAGATAGAAGAACCAGTAGTGAATGACTAATAGAGCTTTGTCTGTATGACTGAAACCTGCAAGTTATTCTGTTACAGGCTGAGAGCTTAATCCCATCTTAATGCTTAATGTTGTAGCAACGCACATAACGCTAATACCAACGTTAAGACTAAGGCGGGATCAAAACAATCACAACATCATCACACCATCAGTAGAGAACTACTGGCGTAGTTGAAACGGTCTACCAAGGCGCAAATTCTAGGGTCTCGGTTTGAACGCTCTGATAGCGCTTAGTCACTCGTCCTACTTGGCTGGCGCCAATTAGCTTGGGTCCGCTAGGAGCTATTCACTAGAGCTCAATAGAAGGCTAAGCCATACTTTGCCCGTCCCAACATGCAGGGGAACTGGGGGCGACCAAGCCTCTACTGGTGTGTAGCTCGGCACGTCTGCCCGAATTGCTAGCCCTGCCAACGCCGCCGGCCGTACAGTTCCTAGGCATTCTCTACCTGTCTCAGGGGTGGAGAGAACGGGAGCAAACAAAATACGAGTGCTGCTTTTAGGCTCAAGTTGCATCTCTCTATTGGCAGATCTCCCAAGCGCATGGAACACTTGAGGGAATAGATTACTCGCCTGCCGAGGTTTATGGAATCTCACCGTTCGCCTGACCACCTTCGTTGCCCTATCGCCGCAGCCTTGGTTCTGGAATTGCAAGAGCGCAAAGCTGCTGCTGTCAGCACCCAACACCTGGCTGACCAATTTCAGTATTGGCTAGTTGAGCAGCAGCACTGGCCCCTCACACGTTTGCTCCGCCGTTGCTGGTGGCACTTGCAGATGGGTACCAATGGCGAATTGATGTTTAGTGTGATTGCCCCCAATCATCAAGTGCTGTGCGAGCTTCAGAGCTTTGAAGCCTGCTTTACAGCCTGGGCAACTGAGTGCAACAACCGCAGCAGCAGGCTCAAGGTTTTTTGTCTGCGAGGTTAGGAAAGCTTCTACTCGGGTAGAAGGCGCCAAATTGCCTTGTCTGGCTCGGCCTCGTCACCCAGGCCGAGAATTCACTTTTGTCCTTGGGTAAGCTCAACTCCGGACTCAACTGAAAAAGTTGAGTACTACTTGCCTGCCGTGGCGTTGTGCAGAATAGGACACTCGCATAGGTGAACTATAGAGTTACTGCCCTGCTTCAAATAGCTCTCCTCAGTTAACTTAATAGCGGTACTTTGAAGTGGCAGGTGTGCTTCAATAAGTTTACGTACTCCTGACTAAAGCCCTCCGTGATTCAGAGTAACCCACTACTTAAGCAATCGACATTTGACGAAACGTTGCAGGGTCTAGAAGGATTCCACCTAAGGGAAAACGTAGTTTCTTTATGTGAAAAACTAGCTAAAAATCTTCAAGAAACAACTCGTTTATATAAGGAATTGACTCAGAAATATGAGGCGTTGCTAATTACCCGTACGGCGTTCACAGCTCTTAGTAAAGATCTACAAGAGAACCGCCAGCAGCTCCGCGGAGCCTGTAGAGCCGCAGCTTTAGCGCGCCAAGAGTCAAGCCAAAGCCCGAGAGCAGTTTTCCATCTAAGGGATACTCTTACCGCTCACGCAAACTCTGAGCAGCAGGTTGAGTTTTCGTATCGCTCTTACACGATTCGAGTCACTAATACCCGAGATGGCTGGCAACCCCAGATTTCCGCGCTGTTGTTACATCCCCATGACACGTTAGGACAGGCATTGCGCTCAGTCTGTAATTTTATTGACTACGCTTCTGTTTTTACTTCAATGTCCAAACTCCTGGTAACGCTGTATCAATCAGAGAGCATTACCAAATCCGAACTCCTCAGTCTTCTGAGTTCAGTTCATAAAAGCGGAGCCTGGTGACTGCCTGAATCACTTTTTAAGCTGATTAATGGGCGGTTAATAGCTGGCCTAGCAAGTCTCCCGATGTCCTCGGTCCAGGAATAGAAGTACTCGAACCCCTACTCATCGACTCCCAAAACCAATTGAATGGAAAGAGTGAACTGCAAAAGAGCATGTACTCGTTATGAACTATCTAATCCTGAGGTACAGGAATGAGCCAGGAAAACACTAAGGCCATCACCCAAGAGTTGAAAGTTCAAGCCCTGATTCTGGGCAGTTCCGTCGCCATCTTCTGGCTCCTAGAGCTGGCGGATCTGTTTGTCTTTGGCGGTTCGCTCGACCTTTATGGCATTCGTCCCCACAGCTTGCTTGGTTTGCGGGGCATCCTGTTTGCGCCTTTTCTGCATGGGGGCATGGGGCATCTAATTGCCAATACGGTTCCTTTCGTGGTCCTGGGCTGGCTCACGATGCTGCACCGCACCCGAGACTTTTTTGTGGTGACGGTGGTGACTCAGTTGGTCAGTGGCTTTGGGGTTTGGCTCTTCGGCTCGCCCAACTCTATTCACATTGGAGCCAGTGGCCTGATTTTCGGCTACCTCGGCTTTTTGCTGCTGCGCGGCTATTTCGAGCGACGACTAGGCTCGATCCTGGTGTCGCTGGTAGTTGGTATTCTCTATGGCAGCCTGGTTTGGGGTGTCCTGCCCTCAAGTTTTGGTATTTCCTGGCAGGGGCACCTGTTTGGCTTTTTAGGGGGGGTATTGGCGGCTCGCCTACTGGCTCGCCGCTCCTAACCTAAATTTGCTCAGGGGAAATCAGCTAATTTCTAACTCCAAACCCCTTCTGTCGGTCGTAATGCACCTCAACCACGGTGTGCACATTGCCGCGCGGGTTGTAGTCACCCTTGAGATGCACCCGCCAAGGATCACAAGCGGCAACAAAGTCATCCAAAATCTGATTAATCGCTTCTTCGTGGGAGATATAGCGATCGCGATAGCTATTGATGTAAAGCTTGATCGTTTTGAGTTCTACCACCCGCTCATTGGGCGTGTAAGTGAGATAGATGGTTGCAAAATCCGGGTAGCCCGAAAACGGACATTTGCAGGTAAACTCTGGCAACGTCATTTGGATGTCGTAATCCCGTCCCGGTCGAGGGTTAGGGAAGGTGATCAACCCTCCCTCTTCGATCAGGCGTTCACCATATTTGGGCTCTTTTTCTGAAGTAGCCGGAGAGATTTCAAGCGAAGCAGAACTGGTTTGGGGATTGGTCAGATCAGCCATGGCAAATACACAGTATCAGGAATATCAAGACTAACGTTTGGGGTTTCAAAGACAGGCCAGTACCAGACAAGAACAACTTCTAGAGCCTGGTCCTAGTAGATCCTAGTTCTGGATCTTAAACAGAGGAGCAATGCCTGCTAAATCGAGAATCTGAGGAATCAAATTCTCTTTCTTGACCGCCATCAAATGAACGCCCTGGCAGAGATCGCGTGCAGCACGGACCTGCTCAGCCGCGATCTGCACACCCTCGGCTAAAGGATCAGGTGCCTGAGCTAAGCGTTCAATAATCGAGTCTGGAATATTGACACCTGGTACGCAGCGATTAACAAACTGAGCGTTTTTAGCCGACTTCAGTAAAAAGATGCCAGCCAACACGGGCTTACCGCTAGGGTTACCCACCTGGTCCATAAATTTCGACAGACGATCGAAGTCAGTAATCATCTGGCTCTGAAAAAATTGGGCTCCAGCGGCTAACTTACGCTCAAACCGTCGCTGCAATCCCGACCAACTTCCCGATTGCGGATCTACCGCAGCACCCGCAAACAGTTCAGTTGGCCCATCACAGAGCGGCTGATCGCGGCAGTCAAGGCCAGCATTGAGCTTACTGATCAATTGCAGTAGTCGCACTGACTCCAGATCGAAGACACTTTTCGCTTCTGGGTGATTGCCGGCTTTGACCGGATCGCCCGTGAGTGCCAAAACATTCCAAACCCCCAGCGCCGAGGCCCCCATCAGATCGGCCATCAAAGCCAGACGATTACGGTCGCGGCAGGCTAGCTGGCACACTGGCTCGATACCCTCACGCAACAGTAGCGCTGATGAAACCAGAGCACTCATGCGCAACACAGCCCGACTACAGTCGGTAATGTTGACCGCATGGACTCGGTCTTTGAGCAGGCGAGCGTGACTGAGCATCAAAGACGGGTCACTGCCGCAGGGCGGCGCCACCTCTGCAGTAATCAAAAACTCACCCCGTGCTGCGGCTTGGGCTAGCGCTGAGCGACGGGGAATAGGAGCAGTCATGGGCACATCACTCACCGGGTCGGGCGCATCAAATTACGTGTTCTCAGTTCTTAGACCTTGGACCTTGGACCTTAGACCTTGGGCATTCTATTCTTCCATCTGGTTGATTTCTAGGGTCAGGGTAGGGTTCACAGACCAGGCTAGGGCATTAGGAGCCCCATCGCAGCCTTAGCTTGATGCAGGGTTGCATTGGCTGCCTCGGCAGCGCGTTCGCTGCCCTGTTGCAGCACAGTATCGAGATAACCGGGAGTGTCTACCACCTCAGCGTAGCGCTCTCGAATCGGCTTCAGTCCCTCAATCAGAGTTTCGGTCAGCAAAGGCTTGAACTGCCCCCAACCCATGTCTGCACATTCAGTAGCTACCGCTTGCTTGGTTTTGCCAGAGAAAATCTGGTAAAGCCCCAACAGGTTATTGCACTCTGGCCGTTCCAAGTTGTCAAACTCTAGGCCTCGGATTGGGTCAGTTTTGCAGCGTTTGATCTTCTTGGTAATTTCCTCCGGCGAGTCGAGCAGATTGATCCGGCTCAGCTCTGACGGGTCCGACTTAGACATTTTCTTAGTGCCATCGGTCAAACTCATCACCCGCTTGCCCTCAGCCCGAATCAAGGGTTCTGGCAGCTTAAACACGGGCTGCTCCTGGCTTCCGAAAAGGTGATTAAAGCGATTGGCAATGTCGCGGGTCAGCTCTAGATGTTGCTTCTGGTCTTCACCAACCGGTACCACATCAGTCTGGTACAGCAAGATATCTGCCGCCATGAGCACGGGGTAATCGAGCAAGCCTGTACCAACATTCTCGCCCTGCCGTTCCGCCTTTTCCTTGTACTGAATCATGTCAGTCAGCCAGTTAATCGGCGTGATGCAGTTGAACAGCCAGGTCATTTCAGCGTGAGCACTGACCTGAGACTGCACAAAGATGGTAGAGCGTTCTGGGTCAATGCCACTGGCAATATAAAGCGCTGCCAACCTGCGGGTATTACTCCTCAATTCCTGCGGGTCGTGAGGCACGGTCATCGCGTGCAGATCGACCACACAGAAATAATTTTCGTAGGCTTCCTGTTGCTCCACCCAGTTGCGGAACGCGCCCAGATAATTGCCCAGATGCGGATTGCCAGTGGGCTGGGCACCGGAGAAAATGCGGGGCTTACTCATCAACCTGCATGACTTAAAAGGGTGGACGGGTGAACGATCTCACCATTTTAACGGTCGGGCTAACCGAGCAGATTACTGAACGGGCAAAGTCTGCGCTGAGATAAGCAAGCGGCATTGGGTCGGTGGGTTAGCAATTGCAGTGCCCGGTTGAAAGTCGACCCGACAAAAGGGCTGGGAGCCACTCCGCCCGAGGTCGCCCTGAAAACTAGCTGGGAGTTGGCCGATTAGCGCTTCCTGCACCTGCAAGTCCTGGCTATCGGGCGCGAGTTGGTAATAAACCGTCAGAGCGTTATCTGGAAACCAGGCTTGCACCAACGTCATCAGTTGCGATAGTACAAAACCCTCTTCTTGAGGGTCGGGCACCAAACGCAGCCCCACTAGGCGGTCATCAACAAAATACGCATAGCTCAGAAAGCCTCTGGCATACACCAGTTGCAGATCAGGCGGCGGGGTGTATAGTCCTTCGCCTCCCGGCTGCATATAGTGCCGCACCGCCTGACCCCCGTTTCCGCGTCGGGCGATCGCTAACCCCTCCCAGTTGGCATCACTGGTATAGCGACGGAACTGCTGCGAGTTCATGCCTATATACAGACTGCCGGACCAAGGACCAGAACGGGCACGAGTCTGCGGAGAGGACCAACCGGAGATTTGGCCGAGTTTACGGCTGTCTTTACGGTTCAATCCGCTGAGGCGGGGGGTTGCAGGCGCTAGTGCTTGAGCACCTTGCCAATGGACCGGCAGCAGCCGTCCCTCCCGCCCTCGCCTAAGTTTGGGCAGCGCTTGCAACGGTAGCCCAACCAAACTGAGCAACAGAGCAGCCCCCAGCACTCGTTGCAACCTCGGTCCAGGTAAGCGCTGTTTGCGGTTCACCATACTGTTGTGAGGTTAAGACTCTATGTAATACATCAAGATGAGTTGTGAACCAGCTCTCAATCACAGCGCTTAAGAACAGGCATCAAAGGCTCAAACAGTTGATCGGGTGTCGGATCTCTATTGTCACTCGCTTTGGCAAATGCCGTCATCCCAATTCTGTAGAGTCTTGAGTATTTATGCATACCTGGTATGCGGAGCTGGGCCAACAGCAGGGCTAAGCCAGTCGAGGTAGGCTCCAGACCCAATTGATAAATCGGCTCACCTTACCAGGTCCAGCCACACGCAAGACTGGGATGCTGTAATTCTGAACAGTCCTGTTGATATTAATGCTTGTCGCTTCTGGTGGTAACAAGCCATACGCCTGGCTCAAATCGTTGACGACGCTACAAGATAGGCGAAAGCGACCGATCAGGCTGCGGTTACTGGCTCGGTAAGTCCAGTCGACGCCAGGTCCCGGCAGTGGCGCTGGTCCTTGGGGCTCGCATAGGAAGCGCGTTGTTTCTACCATCTTGGAAACCTGAATCTCGTAGAGCCGCAATCGCGTTTCAGCATCAGCCGCAACTGTCACATCGGCGTCGAGGGCAACCAGTTCGGCAGTCGAGAAGCGATTGCGATCCAGTGAAGGCGTGTAGGTAATGCTGGCTACCCGTGAAGGCGTTACCTGAGCCAGAACGCTAGAGGTGCTGGCCCACCCCAGAGCGAGCAGCATACCCAGCTTGCAGCCATCCCAATACCACCCACGTCCTGTCACGTTTGTTACTCCTCAGTCTTGCTCACTCAGTCTTGCTTACGGTTGCCCTAGCCAGGGAGTATCGAGGTTTGCAAGAATTCCGTCAAGCCGAACTTAGCTACGGAGTTTCGCGTCAAGATGGAGAGACTGCCCTGAACCATTGGCCAAGATGCGAACTCTGACTGTTCTCTCCCGTTGGTTCCGCAACCCAGCCACTCGCCCCTGGGTTTTGTTAGGGGTGCTCATCTATCTTCTTAGCCCAATTGACCTGCTGCCCGATGTGTTTCCAGGATTGGGGAAATTAGATGATCTAGCTGCCATAGGTTTTGTCGTAGTACAAGTTCTGGGCTTACTGCTGAGTCCTCCCAAGCCTGAACCGCTCGAAACCACGACCAACACAGCCGTCAACAGCAGCAGCAATACAGACGTCAATACTGTTAATACTATCGACGTCAAGGCAACTGAAATTCAGTGAGCAAAACCCATCGAATTTGCTCCCTCCAACTTTCAAATCTCCCCTGCTGAACTTAGCTCTATCTCAGTTTCGTTTTGGAGAATTTCTCTCTAAGGCACACGACAGGCAGTAGAGGATATCCAAGGACTGTGTGAGTTCGGCGTAGGAGCCTGAGCCGTTAGGATCACTTCCCCGTTAGCCCCCTTGACCCAACCTTGGGCTTCTACAATCGGGGCTGGCGGTGAACTAGTGGGTTGAGCCGAGACAGCAGCACTGGAGGGATTTCCCGTTTGGGGCGCAGGTGTCCCTAGGTCTGCCAGGACAGAGCTGCTCCTGAGCGCCTCTCTTGGTGTAGGAGGCAACCCACCACGTCCTGTAACAGTGAAGGCATTGGCAACTTGCCCGCTAGGAACTGAACAGCCTTGTGCAATTAGTCCTGTAGCGTCCAGTACATCTGTTGGTAGATTGAGTAATCCTTGGTTGGGGTCAACAGCATCGGGTGCGTTAACAATTACTTGGCCGTTCAAGGCAGAATTAGTTTGCGAAATAGCGGTGACATCGTTAGTTTGCAAGCGATCAGGATCCAGTTGGCTCGGCTCCTCAGTTGCCAACACAGTTCTGAGATCTTCTAAGGTTCGTGGCACTAATCCCAAAATGCCTTGTGCTGTGATTTGAACCCTTCCTCCCCCACCCTCAAAAGCATTAGCCGTGATATCACTGTTGTCTAAAGGAGCGGCAAGAATAAAGGCACCTGGAGCATCAATTGTGATGTTCCCGCCATTGCCACCAGCACCCACCTTACCCGCAGAGGTAGATATCTCACTATTACGCCGCAAAGATAACAAGTCCTGAATTCTTAATTCAATATTCCCCCCATTACCAGAGGTAGTTATAGCCCTGATTGCTCCTCTATCTAGCTGAACAGAGCGGGCTTCAATATCTAGAATACCTGCATCACTCTCTATTTCATTGCTTACTCTTTCAATACTCACATTCAATTGAGCGCCATCTGAAACTAGTAGCTCGCCGGTTTTAATCGTTAAGCTTCCAGCAGCTCCAGTACCTTGAGTGCGAGTAAACACACCGCTAGCAAGGCCATCCGGATTGAGTAGATCTGAATCAAATTGGCCTTGCCGAGCAGTGAAGATTGGATCACTCCCAGAGAGGATAATATTATCAGTGGCATTAAGCGTAATATTTCCCGCCGATCCACTACTATTAGTAGTAGTGAGGATTTGTCCACCGTTGAGTGCTTCAATTACACTTGCGTTAACAGTGATGTTGCCTCCATTCCCAGCACCAAGGGTACGAGCTGAAACCAAAGCTCCATCCTGGACAAGAAGTCGTCCTGTTCTAATCGTTAAGTCCCCACCAGCTCCACTACCGGATGTTCCCGAAAATAAGCCACTGGGAAATCTGTTACCAAGCTGCTCGTTGAAAGCTGAGGTACCGCTCAGTTCTACCGAGTCATAGGCATCTATAGTTAAGTTTGCTGCTCGACCTGAACCATTTGTGCGAGCTGATATCGATGCTCCATCTCGAACGATTAAACGACCAGTTGTAATGCTTATGCCTCCAGCATTTCTATTATCTTGGGTTTCAGACAATAAGCTGGTGCGATCATTTTCATATTTCGCAAGGTTATTTTCTGCTGAAGTACCAATTAATTCTAAAAGATTAGAGGCATACACAGATACTTGTCTTCCCCGAACCTTCGAGCCATCCTGAATAGTTAAGCTTCCGGTCTCGATAATTAAGCTTCCGCCGCTGCTATTAGGGCTGTCCATGCTGTATTCAAGAGGATATGCACTAATCTGGCTACTCCCCCTTACTCTTATTGAATCTGTTGCACGTATTGTAATATTCCCAGGGCTGCCTATAGTAGAAGGTCGCGTATTGGCTTCAATCACTGCCCTATCTGAAACGCTTAACCTTCCAGTTTCAATAGAGATAACTCCCCCATCTCCTTTACCAGAAAATCTATCTACAGATAATATAGGACCAAAGAGTTCAACAGAATTGCTAGCAGAAATTGTAATATTACCTGCATTTAGATTTTCTAAGCCTAAAGCAGAAATCTGAGTAGGAAAGGAATCCAAAGTAAAAGAGCGAGCTTGGATGTTAATGGCACCACTATCAACACTAATTCTCGCACTATTTCTAAGCCGTATATCTGCTCGTTCTACGTTGGCAGGAAGGGCATCCAAGTAAATATCACTATCCCTCAAGCTGAACTTTATCGTTTCTAGTCCTGCTACTCCCCCCAATTCAACTCGGCCATTTGAAGCTGTTATCAATCCCCCCTCTAGTCTTACATTTCCTCCCACTAACGCTAGAGTTCTTGCTGGCTGAACTTGTAGACCTATGTCATTGGTTGAAGAACGATTGACAATATCCTTTGGAGAATCGCCAAATTGCAAACCGATTGGAACATCTATAACCAGCAGAGGTACAGGCTGAGGGTTTGTAGTGCTAAATTCCCAATGATTGAATCGCAAGCTGCTTGCTGTACTAGCTAGGAATGAACCTCCAAGCTCCAATCTAGAATTTGGCCCAAAAATAATGCCATTTGGGTTAATTAAAAATAGATTAGCCGCCCCTATAGCACCAGGTGCCCCAACACCTAATACTCCGGCAATATTGGAGGAATTAGCACCTGTCACTCGACTAAGGATATTAGTGACTCCGGTAGGGTTCTCAAAATATACACTTCTTCCTTCAGGCACATTAAATTCCGAGAAGCTATGAAAGAGGTTAGTGCCCCGCTGAGTTCCACCTTGGATTTGCTGGGTGCGTCCGTTGATAGGTTGGACCCTAGTGCCTAAATTACGAGGTGCGAGGGTATCAGGCCTGAGGTCTGTGGATTGAGCGAGGGCGCTCAATCCACAAGTAGACAGCCAGAACAGCGCTACTGAACCTACTAGTTTCAACCTTCTCAGTTCCAAAGTCCACTTTTGTTTCACTGTACAACCCACTTACTAAAAAAGAAGACATTCAAAAAGTTCTGCTAGCATAAGCAATTTGAGCCATTGAGCTCGTTGACTAAAGCAAATTTTTGTTTCGAATTCATAACAGGTAGCCCTACCCTGAGAGGCTTCGTCTTGAGCATAAACCTGCAGCTTTTGTCTAGCTTTACAGAAATTTATGATTCTACAGTTTCTGCGAGTGAAAACCGGTTTCGAGGTAAAAATTAGCACGACTAGGAATAGCTAGATGCTGAATTTTAACTTCTGAAGAATTCATGTATGAGAGACGCCTACGCAAATGAGGGCAACATCCATCTAAATCATATATTTTTTAAGTAAATATTAAGTAAAGCAATTGTATAGACATTTAAAAGCTGACCATATCTAACTACCATTTCAGTCAGTTACAGACAGGAATTCAGACCAGTTCAGTGCATTCTCTAGGGCAGACGACTTGACGCTCTGCTGAGCAAGTCTGAGATCGATAATCTGAATTCTCTCGGTCCATCAACATCTGAGTATTGAGAACAACCAAGGAATCCATGAACTCAAGAAGACCGTTGCTCTACCTCAGCCTTATTGTGATCAGCAGTTTGGCTTTTCCCACTACAGCCCAGGCATTTTCTTTCATAAAGCCACGTGCAGACAATTATGAAAGCCTTGCTCCTACTGATCCTGAGTACAAGCTATATCGTGGAGACTGTAATCCTCTTTTAGGAAGAGCGCTCTCTAGTTGTGAGACTGCTGATGGCTTCAAGATCACAGCCGGATTTGCAGGAGAACCACCACGCAATCCGATATTAAGAGCAGCAGTTGGAAGGGGAATAGGTGTAGGTGCAGGTACAGGGTCAGCTTTTAATGTCAGTGGTCGAGAGTTTATAAAATTAGAAATTCCTAATAATAACCTTCTCTACCTAGGACTAGACCTCTCACCCAGCGGTTCGCGTGAGGCTTTCAGGATTAAGACTCAATACGAGACAGCAACCTTGATACTGAATACTGACAGGAGTTTGAGATGGAAAGAAGAACGGTACTTAAGAAGAGGTAGCTTTACACCTATAAATGAAAACTTATTTCGAATTGGCCTACCTTTTTTGAACAACCCTCGTTCCTTAGAGTTGAGCTCAGGGGAAAGAAGCACCTTTAGCCTAGTTGAGGCGGAGGTTCAGTCACCCGAGCCTTCAACAGCTTTGAGTATGCTAGCACTCAGCGCTTTCGGGGCAGGAACCCTAGTTAAACGCAAGTTGAAGCGCAAGCAGCAGAAGTCGCAGGCCATTGACCTCAGCTGATATCCTCTGACAAGGATTGGGACTGACCTCAGCCGCTTGCTTATTGCTTATACTTTGAGGCTCTAGCCAGTTTCAGGTCGAACCGACTTACTGGCTAGAGTCCTTCAGTTTTAGAGAAAAGCATTAGAAGTAGAGTGAGACTGCTGTTCAACGAACTGCTGCTGCATTTGCTTTTGGAGCCAGTTTTCGAAGAGTTCATTCAAGAGACGGCAGCGCATTGCTTCATCGAACTGGGCAGAGAGCCATTTCTCTAGCCTGACAACCACGAACCATTCCCCTAAATGAATCGGCATCCAAAGATGACCGGGCTGGCTCAACGAGAGTATGCGGGCTAGGGTTGGATGGAGCTTACCCAGCTCTACGGGGCCAACTAAGCCATCAGTTTGCGCTTCTGGTCCCTGGGCATACTCGCGGGTTAACTCAGAAAAGGTTTGCTCTCCTTCGCCAATTCGAAAGTAAAGTTCCTGAGCAATTCCCATATCGTGAGTTCGAATTAGGGAATATATGACCTTATCTAACTGCTCTTTGCGGTTCAGGAAATAGCTTTGCAGCTTGTGCCCCCAAGTTGCCTGCTTAAATTTCTCAATTCGCAAGTCTCGGGTGGCTAGAGCTTGCAACTGTTCTAAGGTCAAGTCGTGACATTGTAGCCAAGCTTGCCGTGCTGCTTCTGAGGTGAGCTGGCGTCTCTCATAAAACTGTTCACAAGCACTTGTAGTTTCTTCCTCAGTGCAAGCTATATCAGCGATCGCTTGATCAATCAGGCTCTCACGGACCAACTGAGGCAACATCTGATAACTGGTTAGTAAGGGAATAATCTCTTCGGCAGTAATCACTCGCTTACCGATTTGTAAGGCTGTGGTCATTTCTAAGGGGCTCCTTTGTGCGCATTTTCCTGAACAGCTGATGTTTGAGCAATCCCCTCAGAAGCAGTGGCACCTGAGGGGACTGCATAGTCTAGCAGCAACTTAACTGGGGCATCTTCAGCTCACGGTGAGGCCGAGATTGTAAGAGGTGTCTCCTGAGAACTGATAGACCTGGACAAAGTAATTGCCTGCGTCTAGAAGACTGTTGACAGTATCTGTGGTTGTACCTCCAAAAGTTGAATCGATAATGAGGTCAGTTGAATCGATAATATCGTTGCTATCCAGGTCTTGGATCAGGCGGAGATCGGCATCACTGGAGAGGCCACTGATTGAGGCAGTGAAGCTGCGGGATTCGCTCAGGCTGAAGTTGTACAAATCAGAAGTGTCAAAGCTAGACACAGAGTCACTGAAGTTACGGGCTCCATTGTCCAAAGTTCCTAGGTCATTCTCAGGAACTAACAAATCGCTCGGTCCAGAAGTGGATATGCCTAGGCTGTAGTTGCTGTTATCAGTATCAGAAACCTGGACATAGAAAGTACCTGGGCTAAGATTGTTGGTTGACAAGGAGCTTAAGTTTGCTGCAATAACCCCTTCACGGGCTGTAGGGCTAAAGAATTCGCCAGACTCTACAAGACCATTGCTATTGACATCCTGAATGAAGCGTACAGAGGCGGTACTGCTCAGCCCTTTAGCTGTGATATTGAGAGGGCTGTCAAAATCAACACTGAAGCGATACAAGTCCGACGTGTCGGTGCTGCCAACAGAGTCTCTGAAGACCTGAGGACCAGTCACAGAGCCAATATCAACTTCATTCACCAAAAGATCGTTTGAATTAGTAGCTGACAAGCTGAGGGTGTAATCAGTGTCACCGCTAAATTGGTAGACTTGAGCAAAGTAATCACCCTGACCCAGAGACGATAGATTAATTGATTCGTCAAAATTACTGGGAAGGACTGAACTCTCGATTACATCACTATCATCAATGACTCCGTTATTGTTACTGTCTTGGATTAGCCGAACGTCTGCATCTTGGCTCAGACCTGTAAGAGACAGATTCAAAGCACTTGCGCTATCAAGGCTAAACCTGTAGGTGTCAGCTGTATCAGTGCCGTTAACCGAACCAAAGAAAGTTTGGGTACCAGTTAAAGAACCGACGTTAACCTCAGTAGGCAGGAGATTACTGGGATTAGTAGTTGACAAGCTAAGGGTGTAATCAGTGTCACCGCTAAATTGGTAGACTTGAGCAAAGTAATCGCCTTGGGCCAGAGATGATAGATTAATTGATTCGTCAAGATTACTGGGAAGGACTGAACTCTCGATTACATCACTATCATCAATGACTCCGTTATTGTTACTGTCCTGGATTAGCCGAACGTCTGCATCTTGGCTCAGACCTGTAAGAGACAGATTCAAAGCACTTGCGCTATCAAGGCTAAACCTGTAGGTGTCAGCTGTATCAGTACTGTTAACTGAACCAAAGAAAGTTTGGGTACCAGTTAAAGAACCGACATTAACCTCGGTGGGCAGGAGATTGCTGGGATTAGTAGTTGACAAGCTGAGGGTGTAATCGGTGTCACCACTGTATTGGTAGACCTGAGCAAAGTAATCGCCCTGACCCAGAGACGATAGATTGATTGATTCGTCAAAGTTACTAGCACGAACTGAACTCTCGATTACATCAATATCATCAATGACTCCGTTATTGTTACTGTCCTGGATTAGCCGAACATCTGCATCTTGGCTCAGACCTGTGAGAGACAGGTTCAAAGCACTTGCGCCATCAAGGCTAAACCTGTAGGTGTCAGCTGTATTAGTGCTGTTAACCGAACCAAAGAAAGTTTGGGTATCAGTTAAAGAGCCAACATTAACCTCGGTGGGCAGGAGATTGCTGGGATTAGTAGCTGACAAGCTGAGGGTGTAGTCGGTGTCACCACTGTATTGGTAGACTTGAGCAAAGTAATCGCCTTGGCCCAGAGATGACAGATTAATTGATTCGTCAAAATTACTAGCACGAACTGAACTCTCAATTACATCACTATCGTCGATGACTCCGTTATTGTTACTGTCCTGGATTAGCCGAACGTCTGCGTCTTGGCTCAGACCTGTAAGAGACAAGTTTAAAGCGCTTGCGCTATCGAGGCTGAACCTGTAGGTGTCAGCTGTATTAGTGCTGTTAACTGAACCAAAGAAAGTCTGGGTATCAGTTAAAGAGCCAACATTAACCTCAGTAGGCAGGAGATTGCTGGGATTAGTAGTTGACAGACTCAAAGTGTATGGGCTGTCGCCTGCATATTGATAAACATCTGCAAGGTATTGCCCTGCATCCAAGGAATCAAGATTGATGAAATCATCCTGGTTGCTACCACGAATTGAACTAGCAACAGCTTGATCTACGTCATAATCGATTTGACCGTTGCCGTTGATATCTCGGTACAGCCGAACATCAACATCTGTATTCTCTGTGATGCCAGTTAGGGATAAGTTGAGGGGTTGGGCTTCACTTAAGGAGAAGCCATAGACATCACTGGGATCAGTGTCGTCAACAGAATCCTGAAAGGTTTGAGTAACGTCATAACCTAGGGGACCAACGTTAAACTCCGCCGTCATTTTATTGCCGCCTTAAATATAGTACAATCAGCAAGCTCCAATCCCAAGCACAGAGATCGCTGCCTCAACCCACTAGAGTTAGCTAGAGCGCATAGCTGGCTAAAGTAGTTAGGTTGTGCTGATGTGAGCTGAGCTTGTAAGCTTCTGTAGACCTCTCAGGCCATCTCCGTAGGCTTACGCAGGCTCTTACAAAACTTTACAAAAACTTTGCTAGGCTTACTGACTTATCGGGTAGCCTGCTGGGCCTTAGTCTTAGCACCATCGAGCTGTGAATCCGCTACGCTGTAGTCATTGAAAAGCGCAGCATTGGGTGGACGTATGAGTCGAAAGCAGCGGCTTGGCTGGGAAAATCTCTACCTGGACGAGGCTAAAACCAAGTCCTTCGAACTACCTGGTGCCCGTCCTCACTACAATCCCGACCGGCCTGGACAAGTTGAACATATTGCCCTAGACCTCACCCTGGATTTGGAGCAGCAGCGGGTTGCAGGTCTTTGTCAAATCCGGCTAAACCCGGTGCGCGATGGTTTGACTGACTTAACGCTCGATGCGGTGAGTTTGCAGATCGAGCAGGTTGAGGTGGCAGGAACTGCCCAACCCTTTGATTACGACGGGGAATTTCTCAAGGTGCGGCTACAAGAGCCAACCCGAGCTGGAGCCGCAATCACCCTGGAGATTGCCTACCACATTGATCATCCCCAGCGCGGCATCTACTTTATTGCGCCAACCGAGCATTATCCCAACAAGCCAGTTCAGGTTTGGACGCAGGGTGAAGATGAAGATTCGCGCTTCTGGTTTCCCTGCTTCGACTACCCCGGCCAGCTGGCCACCTCAGAAATTAAAGTCAAAGTTCCCAAAGATTTTTTAGTCATTTCTAATGGCGAATTGCAGGGGGTTGAAGAGGTTAATGGGTCCAAAACTTACCACTGGTATCAGCCCCAGGTTCACCCAACCTATTTGATGACCTTGGCAGTGGGTAAGTTCGCTGAGCTTCGGGATGAATGGCACTCGATTCCCGTGACCTATTACGTTGAGAAAGGTCGCGAAGAAGATGCCCGCCGCACGATGGGCAAAACGCCTCGCATGATCGAATTCTTCAGTGAGCAATACGGTTACGCCTATCCCTACCCGAAGTACGCGCAAGTCTGCGTCGATGACTTTATCTTCGGTGGCATGGAGAACACGTCAACCACCCTCCTGACCGACCGCTGTCTGCTGGATGAGCGGGCGGCAATAGACAACCGCAATGCAGAGAGCTTGGTGGCCCATGAGCTGTGCCATCAATGGTTTGGCGACTTGGTGGTGATTAAGCACTGGTCCCATGCCTGGATTAAAGAGGGCATGGCCTCCTATTCAGAAATCATGTGGACAGACCACGAGTATGGCCCTCAAGAAGCGGCTTATTACCGCTTAAATGAAGCTCGCAATTATTTCAGCGAAGATAGTGGCCGCTACCGTCGCCCGATTGTCACCCACGTTTATCGGGAGGCCATTGAGCTTTATGACCGGCACCTGTATGAAAAGGGAGCCTGCGTTTATCACATGCTCCGCGCCGAATTGGGTGAGGATTTATTCTGGAAGGCAATTCAAACCTTCGTGCGCGACCATGCTCACAAAACAGTCGAAACGGTTGATTTGCTCAGGGCAATTGATAAGTCTACTGGACGCAATTTAGCCTTTCTATTTGATCAATACGTTTTCCGAGGTGGCCATCCCGAATACAAAGTTGCTTATGCCTGGGACGGCGATAGTCACTTGGCCAAAGTGACGATCACCCAAAGTCAAACTGAGCTGTTCGATCTAAAATTGCCCATTGCTTTCGCCTTTGACGATGGCAAGCAATTTCAAACTTTCACGGTGCGAGTCCATGAGAAAGAACAGAGTTTCTATTTTCCTCTGGCCAGCAAGCCCCAATTCGTCAGTTTTGACCAAGGCAATCACTTTCTCAAGAAAGTCACTCTGGAATACGGTTTGGCTGAGTTAAAAGCCCAACTGCAATTCAGCCCTGACCCCCTAGATCGCATTTATGCCGCTGAAGCTCTAGCGCGTAAAGGCAATCTAGAGGCGGTGAAAGCGTTGGAACAAGCGCTGTTGGAAGATGCCTTCTGGGGGGTGCGGCTAGAAGTAGCTGAGGCTCTGGGCTCGATCAAGCTGGATCAGGCGACTGAGTCGTTGGCAAAGGGTCTACAAGACTCAGAAGCTCGGGTGCGTCGAGCTGTGATTCTGGCGCTGAGCGGAGATAAGGCTGCGGAGAGTTATCAGCTCATTCAGCCCTTCCTAGAGCAAGGCGACCCGAGCTACCTAGTTGAAGCCGCTGCCGCCACCTCCCTGGGCACCATTGCCGCCAGCAGCATCAGCGGAGTTGATCTACAGCAGACGGTTCAGTTATTGAAAACGACCCTGGAGACCAAAGCGGGTTGGAACGAAGTAGTTCGCACTGGCGCGACTGCTGGGTTGGCCAAGCTCAAGGAATCAGACGAAGCGCTAGATTTGCTGCTGCAATATACAGCTCTTGGCACCCCCCAGGCTTTACGGCTGGCAGCGATTCGCTCACTGGGCACCTTTGGCTCAGCCCAAACCAAAGTCCGTCAGGGCAGAGTGATCGAGCGGCTGCGGCAACTGGGAGGTGAAACTTTCTTCTTGACTCAAGTCTCCACTGTGGTGGCTCTAGGGCAATTAGATACGCCAGAGGCGATTAGCATTCTGAGCGGGCTAGTTGAGTCAACCCCAGATGGACGAGTCCGGCGTATGGCCGAAGAAGCTGTGCAGAGAGTTCAGCAGAAGGTGGGAACCGATGGTTCACTAAAGCAGTTGCGCGAAGAACTCGACCAGCTTAAGAAAGATAACCAAGACCTTAAGAGCCGCTTGGAATCTATTGAGGCAAAGTCGTCACAGACTTCTACCTCCGCCTAGCGCCCAAACTTAAGCGTTAAGACAATAGCTAACAACCCCCTGTTGCCTAGACAACATTCAGGGGGTTGTTGGTATCCATTTAAACTGCGAAAGATAAACCTGAGCGAAATCCTGCTTGTATTATTGAAAACCGATTCTCTGCCCCGTCCTTATGCTTATCAGTAGACAAAGAATCAGTAGACAAAGATGAAACTGGAGAATTTGAGCAGTTGTGCAAGCAGCTTAAGGAGCTAGCCTACGGTTAAGGCTTAGCCGTTCCTGTTCTCAAAGTTTCTAAAAATCACCCTGCCATGCCATGCTGAATCAGGGACCTAAGAGGATTGAGAATGTTTGCAGGAACGCGTCCTACCTATATTGGAGTTCGAGAGGGCAAGCTAGCCGCCTGTCCCGATTCGCCCAACTGTGTTTGTAGCCAAGCCTCAGCTCAGGACAAAGAGCACAGCATTGCCCCTTTCCCCTATACCTCTAGCCCAGAGCAGGCAATGGCTGCGGTGAAGGCAGCGGTTCAAAGTGTACCAAGAGCCAAAGTCGTCACTGAGCGCAAAAATTACTTGTACGCAGAGTTCACCAGTGCGCTTCTGGGCTTTGTGGATGACGTGGAATTCTACGTGGATGAGACCGAAAAAGTAATCCACGTCCGCTCGGCCTCACGCCTGGGAAAATCTGACCTGGGTGTAAATCGTACTCGTGTAGAAGCGATTCGAGCCAAGCTGAAGGACCTGGCGACCAGTCCCTAACCGAGTTGCCGATTCCTCCAATAAATTGTCCCATTTTTGGGATTCAAATTATTGCAAACTGCTCTAGGAACTCAACCCCAATCAGCACTTGATGCGCAAAAAGGGGTTGCAATTCCTGGAGCAGCTTAGCGTTTACTATTGAGCCCCTAGTAGGGGCTCAGATCAGCCTCAGGCTTGACTAGCGGTTGACGCCAACGGTGGTGTTGGCCATCGTACGTGCCATTTCCAGATGGCCCTGCACGTTGGGCAGAAGTCTGGTAGCAAAGGCAACGACATCCTGGTCTTGACCCTGCTGAACTTCACCCTGGAACAGGGCAGCCTGCACGCCGTGGCTAGCAACCCCAGCCACGCTCATATACTCCCGGTCAAAAGCGGCGCCAGAGAGGTTAGACAGCCGTCGCAGTACGGCTTGATTTGCCGGGCTTAAGCTGCGGGGCAGCGTAACACCCTTGCGAGCAGCGATCTGCATCAGTTGGTTGTTGGCCTGCGTGTGCTCTTGGATCATGCGTTGGGCGTACTGCTTAACCTCATTGCTAGAGGAGCGACGCAGAGCCTGTTGCGCAAACTGAACCTCGGCCATACCCCCATCAGCAGCTAAATACATGAACTGCAAGTCTGTAGCATTCAGACCTTGAGCAGTGGGGCGGTTGGTCCGGCCAGATTGCGGCGTGGTGCTGCTGGGCTGGGTCATTGAGCCACCCGTTGAGCCACCCATTGAGCCATGAGGCTGCTGGTTGGTTTGACCGGGTTGGGTTGTAGCTCCACTGGGTCGGCTGGTACCACTGGTTTGAGCCTCAGCAGGCAGGCTTAGAGCCAGCAATGCACCAGTCGTAACCAGGGCGGTAGCAATGTTCGTTAACTTAACCATGTCTAAATAACTCTCCTTGATGTAGGGCTGCTTTCAAAATCCGCCCACTCCAATCAAGGTTGCAGCTGCTTTGTCTTACACCTAGCCCGAGAGGTACGCCCTTGGCCAGGTTTACCCTCCGATCTAGGTAGCCGAACCAAAGTGCTCTTGTAGCGCCTGTAGCGAATCTGCACACACAAAATTCAGAACGCAGAATCCAGTTGCCAAGGTCCAACCTTAGAACCCGACTATCACTGGCCTATAGCTGGCCTATGCCTTGCGGATGAGGTTGTCGTTCTGCCTCTAGAACCACACTGAGCAGTGATGCCTCAGCTTAAGATTCAGCTTTCCTCAGGCTGGCTGAGCACATCATAATTATCCAAAACTATCTAGATTTAATTGAACTAATGACTGACACAACTGTTATCAAAATTAGCTCTTCCCATTCACCTCACGGTCAAGCAGGACAAAAGTATTTGGCTTCAGGTAAGAGCCTGGCAATGCGACTTTGGGAGAACGAGCAACCCAATGAAGCTAAACCACCGACTCAGCGGGATTACGAAACAGTTGGCTATGTCATTGCAGGGCGAGCAGAACTGCATTCAGAAGGTCAAGTAGTGCTGTTAGAAGCAGGAGATTCTTGGGTCGTTCCCAAAGGCTCCAGTCACACTTACAAAATTCTGGAGCCCTTCACCGCTGTAGAAGCCACTTCTCCTCCAGCTCAAGTTCACGCTCGCGATGAAGCCTGACCAAGCCTCACAAACAAGCCTTAGCCCGCTCAAGCCCAGTTCGCTCAAGCACAGCACAATCAAGTCCAGCTCAAGTCCATGACTACGACCGCAAGCCCACCAACCGCCCAACCGGCCTCTGCCAAGCCCTTAGTTGCGCCCGGCTTCTTTTTGGGCCTGGGGCTGGCCGGTTTTTTCGATGGCATTGTGTTGCACCAAATTCTGCAATGGCACCACATGCTCACCGATGCAGGTTACTCAGCTGAGACAGTCTCTGGCCTGGAGATCAACACCCTGGCCGATGGCTTTTTTCACCTGGGCTCTGCGGTGCTGACAGCAGTTGGCGTAGGTCTGCTGTGGCGAGTCGGTCGTCAGGTCCAGGCAGCAGGGTCAGGGCGCGTGTTTGGCGGGGCGCTGCTCCTAGGTGCAGGCACCTTCAACCTAGTCGAAGGCTTGATTGACCATTACATCCTGCAAATTCACCATGTGAAATCTGGTCCCCATGAAGCGGCGTGGGACTTGGGATTTCTGATCGTGGCTGGACTATTAATGGCAATTGGCTGGGGACTTATGCAATCGGGCTTAAAGCTGAGCGCCAGTGGAACAGCAGGCCGGGAACCGGTTTGAGCGGCAATACCCAGCAGCCTGCCTCACTCCACTTATATTTCCAGTTATATTTCCGGGCTTAAGTTTCCAGTCCTACCCTTCCGGTCTTTGGTTGCAGGACTAGTTCTTCCGACCGCTCTCCTGAACGCTGGCACTCGCCAGAATCATCTTCACGCGGCGGTCAAGCTCAACCAAGCTGAAGGGCTTGGTGATGTAGTCGTCCGCGCCTTGGGAAAAGCCCTGAATCCGGTCAATCTCATCACTACGGCTCGTCAGCATCAGCACGAACACCGGATGCTGCGCTTGCATCTCCTGACACAAACGGTAGCCGCTGGTGTCAGGTAAATTTAGGTCCAGGATGACTAAGTTAGGTCTGAACTGTGCAAACGTAGCCATGGCATTAACGCCATCGCCAGCCGACTCAACTTGGTAACCTTGCTTCGTCAGATATCGGTAGACGAGGGTCCGGGTTGCGACTTCATCATCGACAACGAGGATTTTGTTATGAGCTTGGGCCATAGCTAACCACCTCCATACCGACAGGTTCATTGTGACATATGTAACAGGTAGTCGCAGACGGCTCAGCCTCTCCTGCCCTAAGGAGAGACGGCGTGCTCTAGGGGTGGAGATGCCCTGTAATGCGTTTACCCTCCTATAATCAAAGGGTTATCTTGGGGGGCTGACCGCCTTCAGGTCTTATTATGACTAAATTTATCTTCGTGACCGGTGGTGTGGTGTCCAGCATCGGCAAGGGGATCGTAGCAGCAAGTTTAGGCCGCTTGCTCAAATCAAGAGACTACTCTGTGTCCATCCTCAAGTTGGACCCCTATATTAACGTGGACCCTGGCACCATGAGCCCTTTCCAGCATGGAGAGGTGTTCGTCACCGATGATGGCGCGGAGACTGACCTGGACCTGGGGCACTATGAGCGGTTCACGGATACCGCCATGTCCAAACTTAATAGTGTGACCACGGGCTCAATCTACCAGGCGGTGCTCAACAAAGAACGTCGCGGTGATTACATGGGTGGCACGGTGCAGGTAATCCCCCACATTACCAACGAGATTAAAGAGCGGATCCATCGGGTTGCTCAGAACATGAACCCCGATGTGGTGCTGGTAGAAATTGGCGGCACGGTTGGCGATATCGAGTCGTTGCCCTTCCTAGAGGCTATTCGGCAGTTCCGCAAAGATGTAGGTCGCGGCAACGTGCTCTACATGCACGTGACCTTGGTGCCGTGGATTCCCTCGGCCGGGGAGATGAAGACTAAGCCGACGCAGCACTCCGTGAAGGAACTGCGCTCGATTGGCATCCAACCCGATATCTTGGTCTGCCGTTGCGACCGTCCGTTGCAACTGGGCCTCAAAGAGAAAATCGCTGAGTTCTGCGATGTGCCGGTTGAGTGCGTCGTGACCTGCCAGGATGCCCGCTCGATCTACGAGGTGCCGTTGATTCTGGAGCGAGAAGGTTTAGCGCAACAGGCGTTAGAGCTATTAGCTCTGGAGAAACGGCCACCCAATCTAGATGCTTGGGAAACTCTGGTAGACCGCTTGCAGCACCCGGTGCGTCAGGTGGATCTAGCCATTGTCGGCAAGTACGTCCGTCTCAACGATGCTTATCTCTCAGTGACCGAAGCCTTGACCCATGCTTCCGTGGCCTTGGGTTGTAAGATTCGCCTGCACTGGGTGAACTCGGAAGATATCGAAAAGCACGGAGCCGAGCGCTATCTGCAAAATATGCAGGGAATTGTCGTGCCGGGTGGCTTCGGCGCGCGCGGCGTGGATGGCAAGATTGGCGCTGTCGCCTATGCTCGTGAACACAAGCTTCCCTTCCTGGGGTTGTGTCTGGGCATGCAGTGCTCAGTGATCGAGTGGGGAAGGCACATTGCGGGCTTGCAGGAGGCGGATAGCTCAGAATTCTCGCCCAACACCTCTAATCCAGTGATCAACTTGTTGCCAGAGCAACAGGATGTTGTTGATCTGGGTGGGACGATGCGACTTGGGCTCTACCCTTGTCGGATTGTGGCGGGAACGCTGGCCGAGCAACTCTATAAAGAGTCAGTCGTTTACGAACGGCACCGCCACCGCTATGAGTTCAACAATGCCTACCGCAATCTGTTCTTGGAGTCGGGCTACGTGATTAGTGGCACTTCCCCAGATAACCGATTGGTGGAAATTATTGAGCTTCCAACTCAACCGGGTCCAGGGCGACCATTCAGCCATCCCTATTTCATTGCCACTCAGTTCCATCCTGAGTTCCACTCGCGTCCCAACACGCCCCATCCTCTCTTTGTGGGTTTGGTGAAGGCAGCGCTAGACCACAGTGGTCCGGCTGTTTTACCGGCGGCGATGGTCTCTTCTGGCGTTGGAGTTGAGTAGGGTTTACTGACTCAGTTCCTAGTCAGAAAATTAGTGGGTCGTCAATTTGCTACATGCTTTAGCATTGCAGTGAGTTGGCGACTTATTTTTGTTGTGCCATTACTATAAGGGATAAGGAAGAGAAAGCCCTATGAGTCAAGCGCAGACAGAAGCACTAGCCCCAATACCAGCGGCAATCTCAACACCAATCTCAACCGAGGAATGGCTCCCAGCTACCTGGCAAGATTACTTAGCAATTCTGGCTGCCCCAACTTACCAGAACGCTAAGACCTACTACTACAACGACCGTTTGAGAATTGAAATGGCCCCAGTTGGCTACGATCATTCCTCTGATAACAATGTCATTTCCTTTGCGATTAGCTTGTTCGCTAGTCTCAAAGGCATCCCTCTAAACGGGCTCATTAACTGTAGCTTTCGTAAGCCAGAGATTCACGAGTGTCAGCCGGATTTAGCCTACTACCTTGGTGAGTCTGCTCAGGCAATTCCTAGAGGCACTGGCATTGTCGATTTGGGTCGCTATACCCCACCTCAATTAGCGATTGAAATTGCTAATACTTCGCTGTCTGAAGATTTAGGCCAGAAGCGATTAATGTATGAAGAAATGGGAGTTTCTGAGTACTGGGTAGTTGATGTGCAAAAGGCTCAGGTTATTGCCCTTGCTGTTGAAAATCAGGGTAGCAAACGTATCACCCAGTCTCAGGTTTTGCCAGGTTTAGCAATTGCGTTATTGGAAGAAGCGCTGCGCCGTAGTCGCCAAATAGATCAGGCACAAGTAGGGGCTTGGTTGCTCACACAATTGCAGCAGTGAAAAAGGATAGTTTCATGTGGCAGTCAAGAGAAAAAAAGAGAGGCAGCAGTTGGCTTACCTCTCTTTTAAGTTCAAATCTTGCCTTAGCTGTTGGTTCTGTTAGTTGACGGCTGATTCGGTTTCAGCGGGATAACAGACATTGGTGCCGCCTAAGCCACAATAGCCACCGGGATTTTTGGCCAGGTATTGTTGGTGGTAATCTTCGGCGTAATAGAACTCTGGTGCATCCAGAATTTCAGTGGTAATTGGCCCGTAGCCTTTAGCTTTGAGTGCTTGCTCGTAAGCAGCTTTGGATGCCTCAGCGAGTTTCTTTTGCTCGTCTGAATAAGTGTAGATGCCTGAGCGATATTGGGTGCCCGAGTCATTGCCTTGGCGCATGCCTTGGGTGGGGTTGTGGCTCTCCCAAAACAGCTTTAGTAGGGTTTCGTAGCTAATCACTTTCGGGTCAAAAACTACCAGCACCACTTCGTTGTGGCCGGTCATGCCCGAGCAGACTTCTTTATAGGTGGGGTTGGGTGTAACGCCAGCGGCATAGCCAACAGCGGTGGTGTAAACTCCAGGTTGCTGCCAGAATTTACGCTCTGCACCCCAGAAGCAGCCCAGGCCAAAGACTACTTGCTCCAGACCTTCTGGGAAGGGGGGCTTCAAGGGGTTGCCGTTAACAAAATGACGTTCCGGCACTGGCATGGGTTGTGCGCGTCCAGGTAAGGCCTCTTCAGCCGTAGGCAGGCCTTGCTTCTTGCCAAATCCAAATAACACCATGACCGTCGGCTCTGCTTTTTAGTTATCTTTATACTAATTAATATGATAGCTCAGGCCCCTAGATCCAGCTTAGAGTCAGGGTTTGCAGGGCTGAGAAGATGCTTAGAAACCGCTGGGCAGTAGCTGAGAAGGTTGACTGCTCCCTTGCAACGGCTGGGTGCAATCTTTCGGTTTTTGCTAATTGTTTTCTCAGCTCAGTTCTCTTAGTCATTCCAGAGTTTAAGTCATTCCAGATGAGCTAAGTCAAAGTCTTTAGCGATTGGCTTGGCGATGACTGCATAAAGCGCAAACTATGCCACGCATCCAGAGATGGAGATTGTGAACCCATGTGTCTAGCGATTGCTTGACTGCCCTTACTGGTTACGGCAACGACAGGCAGTTTCCCTGAGCCAGTGCGTAACATAAGGAACTAAAGAAGACCTAAGCACCTACCAACAGTATGCAGACTCTCGACAAAGCCGATTCTAAGCTGCTCGATCTGAAAGTCCGTCTTACCGAAGTTAATGACCTGGAGTCTGCTGCATCACTGTTGAACTGGGACCAGGCAACCTATATGCCTCCCGGTGGGGCAACTGCCAGAGGTCGCCAACTAGCGACGCTGAAGCAATTGGCTCACGAGAAGTTTACGGACCTGGCTATCGGTCAGCTGCTCGAAGACCTGCGCCCAATGGAAGCGAGCCTGCCTTACGATTCGCAGGCGGCGAGTTTGATTCGCATTACTCGGCGCGATTATGAGCGAGCGGTGCGGGTGCCTGCGGCCTTTATGGCGAAACTGTCTAGCCATCAAACTGCAACTTATGAAGCCTGGGCTAAAGCGCGGGCCAATAGTGATTTTGCGGCGGTGCGGCCCCACCTGGAAACTACGCTGGAACTGAGTCGGGAGCTGGCTAATTTCTTTCCTGGCTACGAGCACATTGCCGATCCGCTGATTGATTTTTCGGACTACGGCATGAGTGCGGCCTCGACGCGGGCTCTGTTTGCGGAGTTGCGCGGTCGGTTGGTGCCGATTGTGCAGGCGATCACGGCTGAGCCGGTTGCGGATGATGCTTGTTTGCATCAGATTTTCCCGGAAGCTGAGCAGTTGGCCTTTAGTTTGGCGACGATTGAGCGGCTGGGTTACGACTTTCAGCGGGGGCGGCAGGACAAGACGCTGCACCCGTTTATGACCAATTTCTCGATTGGGGATGTGCGGATCACCACGCGGGTTCAGGAGAATTTCCTAGGCGAGACTATTTTTAGTACGGTGCACGAAACTGGACACGCGCTTTATGAGCAGGGCATTTCGCCGGAGTTTGAGGGGACGCCGCTAGCGGGTGGGGTGTCGTCTGGGGTGCATGAGAGTCAGTCGCGGTTGTGGGAAAACATGGTGGGCCGCAGTCGCAGTTTCTGGAGCTTTTTCTATCCGCGGTTGCAGGCGGTTTTTCCGCAGCAGTTGGGTCAGGTTTCGCTGGATACGTTTTATCGAGCCATTAATAAGGTGGCTAAGTCGCTGATTCGCACGGATGCGGATGAGGTGACTTACAACTTGCATGTGATGATTCGCTTCGATTTGGAGCTGGATCTGCTGGAGGGTCGTCTGGCGGTGCGCGATTTGCCTGAGGCTTGGAATGAGCGCTATCGCAGCGATTTGGGCTTGCTGCCGCAGAGGGACAGCGAGGGTGTGTTGCAGGATGTGCACTGGTATGGCGGTCAGATTGGCGGTATGTTCCAGGGCTACACGCTGGGCAATCTGATGAGTGCGCAGTTTTTTGAGGCGGCGCTGAAGGCTCAGCCGGAGGTTCCGGAGCAGATCGCCCAGGGACAGTTTGGCCCGTTGCATGATTGGCTGAAAACGAAGATCTATCAGCATGGTCGCAAGTACACGGCACCGCAATTGATTGAGCAGGTGACGGGTAGCCCGTTGAGCATTGAGCCCTATTTGCGCTATATCCAACGCAAGTACGGTGAGCTTTACGCGCTGTAAGTAGGGGCGCTGTGGCTGAATGCTGGTTGGACAACGCCTGAGCTGTAGCGGCAGCTTCTAGCGTTGTAGTCTTTTGGCGGGAATTTGTAGGTATTGGGCGGAGGCTTGTAGGCGTCCGGCGTAAGCGTGTGGCCGTTGGGCGTAAACATGGGGAGATTCGACATAAGCATGTAGCTGTTCAACATAGGCATGTAGCTATTAATCGCAAACATGCAGGAGTCTTGCACAAACGTGTGGAGATTTATTCGAGGATTGCAGCAGGGCAGATCAAGCATGCTGCAATCCTTCCAGCAATTGCTGCAATCCTCTCCAAGATGCCGAGCAATTGAAGCCTATGTTTGGTCAAGTTATCGGCCCGAGATAGCTTTAACCACAGCTTTCTCTAAAGCTGCCAGAATGGACCTTAAGTTCTGACCAACTCCATTTGAGCAAGCGTTATGACTGCTTCCCAGCAACAACGCCCAAAGGTGTTTATTAGCTACAGCCACAAAGATGGGAAGTGGTTAGAGCAGCTCCAAGTTCATCTCAAGCCTTTTGAGCGGGATGGGACGATGGACTGTTGGGACGATACACGGATTCAACCGGGGGATCTCTGGCAACGGGAAATTGAGCAGGCGCTTGCTGCGGCAGAAGTTGCAGTCTTGCTAATCAGTGCGGATTTTCTAGCTTCAGACTTTATCCACCGAGATGAGTTGCCTCCACTCTTGTCAGCAGCAGAAAGTCGAGGCTTGGTGATTTTGCCAGTCATTGTTAGACCTTGCAGTTTGCCTGAAAGCCTCTCCAAATTCCAGGCCGTGAATCCAGCGCTGAAACCACTGAGCAAAATGCTGGATTGGGAGCAAGAAGAACTTTGGGTCAAGGTAACAAAAGCGATTCGAGAAGCCCTGGAGAGACCATCTACTTCCCAAAACGTTGAGTATAAAGGGTCAGAACACTGGTGGAATGTGCCGCAAGAGCGTAATCACTTCTTCACAGGACGTGAGGATGTGCTGGCAGACTTGCGCAGGAAGCTGGGAGGCCCCCCTAACCCCCCAAGTTTGGGGGGAAACGGAGAGGGGTCTGGCTCCCCCCGAACTCGGGGGGCTGGGGGGGCCAGTGCAACCGCTCTAAGCGGTCTGGGAGGGATTGGCAAGACGCAAACGGCTGTGGAGTATGCCTATCGTCACTATTACGACCAGCAAGATTATCAGGCGGTGTTTTGGGTGCAGGCCGAGACGCGGGAAGAACTAGTGTCTGGTTTTGCCGCAATTGCCGAGAAGCTTGGTTTGCCTATTAGCCAACAGCAAGACCAGAGTTTGATTGTTGCCGTAGTGAAGAACTGGCTAGAAACTCATTGCGATTGGCTGCTAGTGCTGGACAATGCCGATGAGTTGAACCTGCTACGGGAGTTTTTGCCCAAGACCGGCAAGGGACATATCCTACTGACGACTCGCGCTCAAGCAACAGGCAGGTTCGAGCGGGTTGAGATCAAGAAAATGTCCCGTGATGAGGGTGCATTGTTTCTGCTGCGTCGCGCTAAGTTGGTTGCAGAGGACGATGCGTTAGAGGCTGCTTCTGAAGCAGACCAAGGTTTGGCACGAACCATTGTTGAGGAATTGGATGGTTTGCCGTTAGCACTGGATCAGGCAGGCGCATTTATCGAAGAGACGCCATCCAGTTTGGCGGAATATTTCAACCTCTACCAAGCTAGAGGCGCAGAACTGCTAGCAGAACGAGGAGAACTGGCAGAGGACCATCCCAGTGTGACCATTACGTTCTCACTAGCGTTTGAGAAGGTGCTGGAACGTAACCCCGAAGCAGCAGACTTGCTCCGCCTTTGTGCATTTCTGGCTCCAGATAGCATCCCTGAAGAGATCTTCTGCAAAGGAGCTTCTGAGCTAGGCGAGACACTAGGACCAGTGGCAGCAGATCCTCTAGCCTTTGCCCAAGCACTACGAGAGGCAGGACGCTTTTTGCTGATCCACCGTAACCCTACGGACCAGACTCTAGATATTCATCGTTTGGTACAGGAAGTCCTGAGAGCAGAACTGGACTCGGACACATATCATTTTTGGGCAGAGCGAATAGTACGGGCTTTAGCCAAAGCACACCCAGGAGACGAATACAAAGACTGGCCACTGTGTGACCGTTGGCTTCCTCATGCCAGAGCCGCAATCAAGCTGGCCGAAACGTTGCAGCGTGAGTTCCCTCAGGTAGTATCCGATTTGCTCAATCAAACTGGATACTACCTAGCGCAACGTGCTCAGTACACAGAGGCAGAGCCTTTGTTAGCGCAGGCGTTGGAGCTGAGACAACGCTTGCTTGGGCAGGACCATCCCGATGTTGCCACTAGCCTCAATAATCTGGCTTTACTTTACGATTCACAGGGCCGCTACAGTGAGGCTGAGCCTTTGTATCTGCAGGCGTTGGAGCTGAGACAACGCTTGCTTGGGCAGGACCATCCCGATGTTGCCACTAGCCTCAATAATCTGGCTTTACTTTACGATTCACAGGGCCGCTACAGTGAGGCTGAGCCTTTGTATCTGCAGGCGTTGGAGCTCAGACAACGCTTGCTCGGGCAGGACCATCCCTCTGTTGCCAATAGCCTCAATAATCTGGCTGCACTTTACCGTGCTCAGGGCCGCTACAGTGAGGCAGAGCCTTTGTTAGCGCAGGCGTTGGAGCTGAGACAACGCTTGCTTGGGCAGGACCATCCCGATGTTGCCACTAGCCTCAATAATCTGGCTTTACTTTACGATTCACA